>JAGAFQ010000103.1 GCA_017612495.1 Clostridia bacterium | reverse complement strand
TTGGATGATGCGTCCCGACGGCTATAAAAACATCAACGAATTCAATTTTGATTTCACGTCGCGCGGCAGTTATTTTGCCGAGGGCGACTATATGATACTCGACTGCTCCGCTTTTGCCGCTCTTATGTATAAGGCCGTGTTCGGTCTCCGCTTCGACTACGGTGTGGCGGGACATATCAGCAACTGGACGACGGGTCACTATATGCTCGATGAGTATAAGGATCTGAGACGCGTATATAAATACGACGGCAGCGGAGAGGAGATCGATCTTTTCGAGGTCATATCATCCATCGACGGTGCAAATCTGACTCTCGGCGATTACGAGGTAGATCCGAATGAACTTGAGGTAGGCGATATAATCGTCGGCAGGACCGAGACCGGTTGGGGTCATATAATGATCTATGCCGGAAACGGCGAAGCATGGCATTCGTCATCGACTGCATACATAATGGAAAACGGTCTTCCCTATCCCTCGTTCATAAGACGTCAGCCCATCAAAACTCTCAAAAACCGTTCATACGTCAGCGTTCAGGTCTTGCGTATAAACGACGGAGTTTTGGACCCCGATTTTTCGGGCTATGATAAAATGGTAGATTTCGATGCGCTCTCAACGCAGGTGCGCGCTTTCGATACGAAAGCGCCCGAGCTTGTATCCATCACGATAAGCGATGATTTCGTCAAGGCGAACACCAAGCTTATCACGCTCGATATCACCGATGAGTTCGGCGATGAAAAACCGGTTTATGCGGTGGGTGACGGCAAGCACGTCATTCGCGGCACTCAAAACGGCGAGAGCGGTATTGCCGGTATTTATATGAGCGTTTCGGATTCGCTTCCCGAAAATGCCGTATTTGAAACGGAGCAGGCAACACATTACGAGATCTATCGTGCGACCGGCGTTTATTATCTTTGGTTTTGCGATGCCGCAGGCAACCTTTCCGAAAGATACAAAATAAAGATAGGAAAGAACAATGCAGCCGTATATCTCACAAGCGATGACGGTACCGAGACCGAGATCGGCAAACGGGGCAAGGGCGACAGTTCGACGGAGCCCGCAAAGCCAAGCGAAGAGATGCCGAAGCTAAACGAAAAGCCGAGCGCGGTGCCCTATATCATAATCGGCGCTGTCGCAGCCGCAATAATCGCGGTGGCAGCCGCAGTGATCCTTGCCAAGCGCAGGAAAAAATAATTCTGTATATCAGTCGAAAGACTAATATAAAAATTTTTTACCACTTTGGAGGAAACAAGCAATGAAAAAACTTGCACTCGTTTTTGCTGCAGTATTGATGCTCGCGGCAATATTCACCGTTTCCGCAAATGCGGCGACGAACCTTTTTGACGGCAACTATGTTCATCTCGGTTTAGGCCCTGCATCGGGCTTCCAGCTCAGTTGGGGCCCCAACAACGAGAAGCTCATCGGTGCCATGATCCCCTGCCAGCCCGGCGCTACCTACAAGGTCTATGAAGAAGCACCGTACCTCAACAACCGTTTCTACGTTGCATTCATTATGGATGAACCCTACGACAGAATGCAGTATTATGATGAAAACTGGGAAACTGTTGAAGCAATGAAGGATCCTACAAAGATCTTCACCGTTACCGCTCCCGAAGATGCTAAATATATGGTAGTTTACCTCGGCAACGACGGTCAGAGGCCTACCGGCCTCGTTATCAACCTCGTTTCCGGCGGCACACCCGCATCGAGCGATACACCCGCATCGAGCCAGACTCCCGCATCGAGCGATAAACCGGTATCGAGCGATAAACCGGTATCGAGCGATAAACCGTCATCGAGCGATAAACCCGTATCGAGCGATAAACCCATATCGAGCAATACACCGGCATCGAGCGATAAACCCGTATCGAGCAATACACCCACGTCAAGCGACACGCCGACGTCAAGCGATGAGCCTTTATCAAGTGATGTAGTATCAAGCGATACACCCGCATCGAGCCAGACTCCCGCATCCTCAAATACTCCTGCATCTTCTTCAAACAAAGCATCCGGCGAAAAGACCGTTGGCGCTGAAGACGAAACAAACGTCGGCCTTATCATCGGCATTATCGCAGCAGTTGTAGTCGTTGCAGCAGTTGTAGCTGTTATCGTTGTTAAATCCAAGAAGAAAAACTAAAATATCACAGTTGACTTTTTTGATATAATAAACTACAATATGATCGAGAGGTATCGGACACTTTTGTGTCCGATACCGTTTCGGTCAAATATGTATGATTCAAGCACGTAAAATCGAAAACGACACGGCAAAATCCGTTTTTACCGTTTGATATAAACTACGTAACAACCGTACAAAAAGTACGCTTGTATAAATTTCGGCTGATATGCCGAGGAGGAAAAATTCAATGAAAAAACTCGCACTCGTTTTTGCTGCGGTCTTGATGCTTGCAGCAGTGTTCACCGTTTCCGCTAATGCGGCAACAAACCTTTGGGACGGAACGTACTGTCAGATCGGTTTCGGTCCCGCATCGGGCTTCAAGATGCACTATCAGGATAATGACAAGTTAGTCGGCGCCATGATCCCCTGCGAACCCGGCGCTACTTATAAAGTATATGAAGAAGAGCCTTACACAAACAACCGTTTCTATGTTGCATTCATCACCGAAGAGCCCTACACGATGATGGGCTATTATGATGAAGAATGGGCTCCCGCAGATCAGATGAAAGATCCCTCTGCCGTATTTACCCGTACTGCTCCCGCAGACGCTAAATATATGGTAATTTACCTCGGCAACGACGGTGTAAAGCCTACCGGCCTTGTAATTGAAAAGACCGCAGATGCTCCTGCTTCTTCGCAGGCACCTGCTTCAAGCGATGCTCCCGCATCGAGCGACGCACCCGCATCAAGTGATGCTCCCGCATCGAGCGACGCACCCGCATCAAGCGATGCTCCCGCATCAAGCGACGCTCCCGCGTCAAGTGATGTTCCCGCATCAAGCAAAGACCCCGGCAAGACAGTTGACGTTGAAGACGACGGCATTTCTCCGATCGCCATTGTCGGCATCGTAGCAGCAGTCGTTGTTGTAGCGGCAGCTATCGTATTCATCGTTCTCAAATCAAAGAAGAAAAACTGATAAGACATAGTTTTGCGATCGGCGGTGGGAAAAAATCCCTACCGCCTTTTGCCCTATTATAAAATGGTGCTTTAAGCGCCGTTTTTCGAAGGATCGGTCACTGTGAAATGGCTTTTTAAGATCATCGCACTGTCAGCTCTGGTATTATTCTGCTTTTCAGCCGTCGCTTTGGCTTTGCTGACCGATCTGCAAAAGCAGGCGATAACAAATTTCACCGATGACTTTATTTATGAAACGACGTCAAGGCACATTATCTGCTATGGCGGCGGTGACTATTTGAAGGTCGGCAACTATTTGGTGCTTGACTGTACGGCGTTTGCCGCTACGATTATACAACCGGCGCGTCAACAGGTATGCTCGGATAAGCGCATATCTGATTTTCCGGAGGAAATTTTAATATGAAAAAGTTTTTAAAAATTGCACTTGTTGCTGCATTGATGCTCGCCTGCTTTACGGTACTCGTAAACGCGGCGCTCACCAAAGATCAGCAGAACGCGGTCTATGACTTCGCAGAGAAGTTCACCGACATCACAACATCACAACACAAGATCACTTACGGCGGCGGCGGCGATTTCGCTCCTCCGTCTTATCAGCTCAAGACTGTTTATATCAACGCAAACTACTACACGATAAACGGTGTAAGAAAGAAACTTGTCACTATGGTCAACCCCGCAGGTTATCCCACCTACCGTGCATACTACCAGGATCTCGGCAATGCGACCGGCGGCTTTATCATTCCCGGCAACTATCTGATACTTGACTGCACCGCTTACGTTTCATTCATTATGAAAGGCGCACTCGGTATGCGCTTTGACTACTGTGTTGCCAACCATTTGAGTGCTTGGACGACAGAGCTTTATATGAAGGATCAGTATGCATCGATCCGTAAAGTTATCGACAAGAACGGTAAAGAGATCGACCTTTTTGAAAAGATCTACGAATCACATACCGATGAGATCACGCCCCTTGCAGACAGGATCCCCGCAAACGTTATGTCAAAATTGCAGGTCGGCGATATCGTCGTCGGCAGAAATGACTCCACCGAACTCGGTCACATCATGATCTATGCAGGCGACGGATGTGTATGGCACTCATCAAGTGAGCCTTATTACAATCCCGACGGAGTTACCATCGCCGGCAGACTTCAGAGAAAAGAGAGCATTTCAAAGCTTCTCAACGACTCTTATACCTGGGTCCAGGTTTTGCGTATAAATGACGGTGTTCTCGATCCGGATTTCACCGGCTACACGATGGATTATAACATCGATACACTCAATAACAATTCTTCAAACTTCGATACGAAATATCCCGAACTCGTCAAGATCGAGGGCAAAAAAGCAACTGCCGATGACGAAAGAATCACATTAAATATCGAAATGACCGATGAATTCGGCGACGCAAGAAAAGTATATCAGGCAGGCACCACGAAAGTGCTTGTGCACAACTCTGCTCCCGGTGAAAGCGGCGTTTTGTCATACTGCCTCTCAAAATCCGCAAGCATCGATACAAACCCCCAGTGGACCTTTGCAAAGGATAACCTCGTTATCACAAAGAAGAGCGAGGGCAAGTATTATCTCTGGATCCGCGATGCGGCAGAAAATGTTTCACCCCGCTACACGATCAATGTTTCATCCGACGGCAAAGTAACTTATACCTGCGATAAGACCGCATATAACTTCCCGTCACAAAGCTCAAAGAAATCGATCACCAACTATACGAATAAGAATACCTACAAACAGGGAATGTTCCGCGACGTTGCGGCAACTGCTTGGTACACCTCGTCCGTCAAGGGCGCGTATGAGCTCGGCTTTATGCTCGGCACCGATGCCGGCGACACCTTCGCTCCTACAAAGAATTTGACCATGGGCGAACTTATGGCACTCGTTGCCCGCGTTCACAATATCTATAACGGCGGTAACGGCGTGTTCGGCGCATCGACTCCCTGGTATGATATCTACGTTGACTACGCTGTTCAAAACGGCATTATCAAAAACGGTGAATTTTCAAATATGACCGCGTATGTAACGCGTGCGCAGATGGCATATCTCTTTGCAAAGGTATTGCCCGAGAGCGAATACACCGTTATCAACGCAAACGTGACGAGCGTACCCGACGTCAACTCAAAGACACCCTATGCCGACTACATTCTCAAGCTCTACCGCTCGGGTCTTGTAGCAGGTAAAGACGGCGGACTCTTTGCTCCGATCGACCACGTATCGCGCTCCGAGATCGCAGCCATCATCACCCGTCTTGCAATTCCCGCAACACGCATGACGGTAAACTTTTAACTGACCGTTTTACTGCTTTTCAAAAAGCGGTGTTAAGGTATAAATAATTTTTAAAAAATATATTTTGCAGAGGAGACAAATCTATGAAACGTTTTATCCTGACAGCGCTCATACTTGTCTTGGTTATTTGCTCTCTGTCGATCGTGGCAAATGCCGATCTGACAACAAAGCAGACTGAGGCACTTATGAATTTCACAAGCCAATTCATCTCGCAAGGCAACCAGGCAGGCAAGCTTGTCTACGGCGGCCAGGACGGTTACAAGTCCATTCAGTTCCGTCTTGTCAACATCACGTCTTTGGAAGTGAACGGAACGCGTTATACCTATATGGGTAACGGTGCTGCCGGCTATGCTACCTATGAGCAGTACGAAACGGGCGTTATAGACGGAGGTGACTTCGTACCCGGTAACTATATAAGTCTCGGCTGTGCCGAATTCGTAGCTGCTATGTACAAGGGCGCTCTCGGTTTCAACTTCGACTATGCTATCGCGGGTCACGCATCTGCTTGGACGACCAAGATCTACACAAGCAAAGAATATACGTTCACAAGCCCGTCAACGATGGCGAACATTTCAAACGTTCTTGCCGCAGACGGCAAGACCAGCATACCGCTTTTTGATGTGATAACCAACACGTCAAGCTCATCGGTATTCTTCAGCGCGACCGAAATGGCAAAATGGAAAGCCGGCGATATTTTGGTCGGTGTTTTTCCCGATCAGAACAACGGTCTCGGCATCGGCCACGTCGTTATGTATGCAGGCAACGGCGAGATCTATGAAGCAAGCTCGACCCCAAGATACTATAACGGCAAGTATTTAGGCTACAACGTTCACAAATGCAGCTGTAATAGCTCCATCTTCTCGCCTGACTACCCCATATATCAGTGCTTGCGTATCCACGACGGCGTTTTGGATTCCGACTTTGAAGGTTATCCGATGAACATCGACTTTTCAAAGCTTTCAACATCTGCGTCGTTCACAGATACAAAAGCTCCTAAATTCACGGATATTACCGTAAGCACCTCCAGCACGTCCGGCTATTTCTCAGTTAAATTTACCGCAACAGACTCATACGGCACCGGCCGTCCTGTTTACCTCGCATCAAGACCTAACATTATGGTCCGCGGTACAGAGCAGGGCGAGAGCGGCGTTCTCGGTTATTATATTGCCGCTTCGTCTACGACCACTCCTCCCGAGCCGCAAGTCAGCTGGTATGACAGAAAAGAAGACACATATATCACCACAAGAGCTGCCGGCAAGTATTCCGTTTGGGTACACGACGAAGCATTCAACAATTCCGGCAGATATGAACTCACTATTGAAGCAAACGGCGACTACGTATTCAAAGATCCCGACGGTTATACCATTGCGGCAAAGTGTGCTCACATAACGCGTTCATATCACGCTGCCAAAGCTGCAAGCCATGCATCAACGGGCAACACCGTTTACTATTCCTGCGATACCTGCGGCGCATTCTTTGCAACTGCAAAGAGTACCGTTATCTTGCAGCCGAGCGCGGTTATTATCCCCAAGATCGCGCATGACGATAACGGCTGGATCACCACCGCTACCGAACACTGGCACGAATGTTCTTGCGGCTATATCGGTGACAGAGGCACACATACCGGCGGCACCGCTACTTGCGATGCACTTGCAGTATGCAGTGTTTGCGGCGCATCCTACGGCACAAAGCCTGCGCACAGTATGACTCACACCGCAAGAGTTGAAGCTACCATCTCGTCGACCGGCAACGTTGAATACTACTATTGCTCATCTTGTGAAAAATATTACAGCGATGCAGCCGGCACCAAAGAGATCGCGGCAGCAAACATTGTAATTCCGAAACTCACGTTCGTCGTCGGCGATGCTACCGGTGACGGCAAGATCAACGGTCTTGACATTATCAGAATCAAGAACTATCTTGCGGCATACGACTACGATACCGAAACCTCCACAGTCGAGATCGCACCCGGCGCAAACTGCACAGGTGACAAAAAGATCAACGGTCTTGACGTTATCAGACTTAAAAATTATCTTGCAGCATACGACTACGATACCGGAACATCGAGTGTAGTACTCGGCTGATCTTTTGCGACAAACGGCCGCTCCTGCGTTTGCGGAGCGGTCGTTTTAACCTATTACGATACCATTTCAAGGAAAAAATCATGAAACGGTTTATCAAATCACTTGTTATCATTTCACTTTGCATTTTAACATTTGCAGTCTGTGCATCTGCCGCTTTGACTGAAAAACAGCAAAACGCCGTTATCGACTATGCCGAAAAATTCATTTAAGAGGGCAACAAGTCGGGGCTTTTGCAATACGGCGCACAAGAAGGCTTTAAGACGATACAACTGCAGCTCGTTGATATTGAATCGCCTTATTATCAGGATGTGAGATATACTTATATGGCAAATCCCGAGGGTTATGCCACCTTTGAAGATTTCGATTATGACGTATATCAGGGCAACTATTTTATTCCCGGCAAATATCTCGGTCTCGGCTGCGCTGAATTCGTTTCGGTCATCTACCGCGGAGCGCTCGGCTTCAACTCTGACTATACGGTCGGAGGCCACGCATCCGCATGGACGACAAAGATATATACCGATAAGGATCATGCGACAAGGAGAACGGTGCTCGATAAAGACGGCAACTCAATGCCGCTTTTCGAGGTCGTTACATACGAAAAGACACCGGACGATTTTTATGACGCAAAGAATGTTGACTTGTGGCGCCCCGGCGATATTTTGGTCGGCTGCCGACCCGAAAAGAATTCCGGCAGAGGCGAAGGACACGTCGTTATGTATGCCGGCGACGGTTACATTTACGAAGCAAGCTCAACGCCGAGATATTCGGGCGAAAAGTTTTTAGGGCAACTCGTTCACAAGGTCGAGATGCGCCGTGCGCGTTTCGGCAACAACTATGCGTCATATCAATGCCTGCGCATAAACGACGGCGTGCTTGACGAAAGCTTTGAGGGCTATAAGATGAATTATGATCTTTCAAAGCTCACGATGACAAAATCTTTGGCAGACAAGAAACCGCCGAGGATCGTTAAGGTCGAAATAATGCCAAAAAACGGCAAGGGTGAATTCCCCTTGAAGATAATAGCAAGCGACTCATACGGTACGGGACGCGCGGTATATCAGGCATCCGATCCCACCATAATGGTGCGCGGCACCGAGCAGGGCGAGAGCGGCGTTTTCGGTTTCGATATAGCCGCCATCAAGAATACTTATCCCGACGATGAATGGATACTTGCGAAGAGCACCGAATGCAATATAGAAAAATATCCCACCAAGTATTCGGTCTGGGTGCGCGATACTGCGGGCAACGTATCATCAAGATACGTGCTTGACCTTTCAAACAAAGGCGACGTAATAGTTACCGATTCAAACGGCAACGTTGTGTACGACAGCGCAAATCCGGACGCAACATATGAAATACCGTTACCGAGCGATGAGCCCGTATCGAGCGATATACCCGCATCGAGCAATACACCGGCATCGAGCAATACACCGGCATCGAGCGATAAACCGTCATCGAGCAATACACCGACATCGAGCAATACACCCGTATCGAGCAATACACCGACATCGAGCGATACACCCGCATCGAGCGACATACCGACATCGAGCGACATGCCGACATCGAGCGATACGTATACGTCAAAAAGCTCCGATACGAAAAAACCGTGTATATCGCGGCGGCGATCGGACTTGTATTGCTGATCGCGATCGCTGCTGCCGCGTTCATTTCGATAAAAAAGATAAACAAAGGTAAATAAAAATGAAAAAAATTAAAGCACTCCTTTTCATACTCGCAATTTTGAGCATTTTCACCGTAGCCGCAAGCGCGGCGCTTACACAAAAGCAAGAGCAGGCTCTTGTGGAATATACCGATAAGTTCGTAACCGAGGGAAACAAGCTCGGCGTTTTGCAATACAGCGGACAGCAGGGCTGGGATAGCATCCAATTAAAGCTCGTGCAGATAGACTCGATCTATTACAACAATGCGCGCTATACGTATATGGCAAACCCCAACGGATATGCGACCTATAACGACGCAGAGCGTGATATCATCGACGGCGCATATTTCAAGGCGGGCAACTATCTTTGCTTCGGCTGTGCCGAATTCGTCGGCACGATGTATCGCGGCGCCCTCGGCTTCAACTTCGACTATTTTGTTGCAGGTCACGCATCCGCTTGGACTACCAAGATCTATACCGATGCGTCATATTCCGCAACAAGGACCGTGCTTGACAAAAACGGCAACGCGATCCCGCTTTTCGACGTGATCACAAACACAAGCTCATACGGCGTATTTTACAGCAAGGCGTCCGTTGACACATGGCGCCCCGGCGATATTTTGGTCTGCTGCCATCCCGATCAGAATAACGGACTCGGTATCGGTCATATAGTTATGTATGCCGGAAACGGTTATATCTATGAGGCAAGTTCAACTCCGAGATATACGAACGGCAGATTTCTCGGATATCTCGTTCACAAGGTAAAACTTGAGGATTCATATTTTGGAAGCGACTACCCCGTATATCAGTGCCTCCGCATCCACGACGGCGTTTTGGATGCCTCTTTTGAGGGATACAAAATGAATTACGATCTTTCAAAACTTGCCGTAGGCAAATCTTTGGCAGATACGAAAGCCCCGAGGATCGTTGACGTCAAGGTCGGCAAAGAGGATGAATCGGGCAGATTCCCCATCACCATCGTCGCTTCCGACTCATACGGCACGGGACGTGCGGTATATCAGGCATCCGATCCCACCATAATGGTGCGCGGCACCGAGCAGGGCGAGAGCGGAGTCTTCGGCTTTGTCGTTTCAAAGTTCGATTCTCTCGGCGCTAACACCGATTTTTCCTGCGCAAAGAGCACCGAGCGCTTTGAACGCAAGACTCCCGGTTCTTATTCCGTTTGGGTACGCGATACCGCAGGCAATATTTCTCAAAGATTTACTCTTGTTCTTTCATCGAGCGGCGACGTTACGGTGACGGACGAAAGCGGCAATACCATTGTCGGCGGCAGCACTCCCTCGTCTTCTCAAACGCCGTCGTCAAGCAGCACGCCGTCATCAAGCAACGTGCCCGCATCGAGCGGCACGCCGTCTTCAAGCGACACACCGTCTTCAAGCGACACACCTGCATCGAGCGGCACGCCGACGTCAAGCGATACGCCGACGTCAAGCGACACACCGTCTTCAAGCGACACGCCGACGTCAAGCGGCACGCCGGTATCAAGCAATACGCCGACGTCAAGTGATGCACCGGTATCGAGCGATGCGGCAACGCAAAAGGAAGACAACACCGTAACGCTTATTATTATCGTTGCGGCGGCGACTGTCGTCATTTGCGGCATAATAATTCTTCTCGGATTTTTTGCAAGGTCTAAAAAACAGGCGTGAATATTCGGCGCGCGTCTGTCAGAAAGTGCGGCGGTTATGATTATTCAAATCAGCGCGAAAAAATTGCCGAATTTTGACAAAAAATACACAAAAAAATCGTCGATTTCGTCAAAATAAATTCAAATTCAGTTGACATTAAACGTCGCTTATGATATTCTATACGTGTAAAAAACTCGTGAAAAATTCACGGGTAATCGCATAAAATAAAATGCGAATTTTTAGGAGGGTTTTTCTATGAAAAAACTGTTTAAGGTCCTTGCAGTAGCGATCTTTGCGTGCACGGTTCTCGCGATCTGCGCATCCGCAGCTCTTACAGCTACTCAGCAGACCAACTTTTCAAAGTATGTAACAGCATTTGTTAACGACGGTAACGATTACAACTTGCTTTACTACTCAACCTACGCAACCGACAATGCTTTCGCTATGAAGCTCACCAACACTTCTACCGAAGCAAGCAAGAACTCTTGCTACCAGATGCACTACGATGCGATCAGAGTCAAAGCCTACTTTATGATCGATCCCGCAAAGTGCAATAACTGGACTGAAGCTGACGCTAACTTAAGAGGCGTTTCTGACGACACCAAGGGCACCGGCGGTTACCTTGTAAACGGCAACTACCTCCTCGTTGATGACGTTACGTTCGTATCTCTTATGTACTACAACGTATTCGGTCTCGATCTCCGCTACAAACAGTTCGGTACTGCAAACCTCGCACCGACACTCTATGATTTCTGGGATGACACCAAGCACTTCGATCAGGTCAAGTCCGTCCTTTCAGTAGCCGGCAAAGACAAAGACGGCGAAGCTTATACAAGATATGCTTTCAACGCTCTTATCCATCCCGGTGACGCACTTAAAGAGTCTGACCTCCAGGCCGGCGATATCATCATCGGTTTCCGTTTCTCTTCTAAGTCTGCTGAACTCGGTGTTGCTCCTTATTCAGGCGGTATCTACCTCTACCTCGGCAACGGCAAAGTTGCTGTTCCCGGCGGCGGTTACGTTATCCGTTCCAACTATTCAACGATCCACCCCTACGATATGTGGGCTCAGATCTACTCTGACGGTACTGTAAACGATAAGCTTATCCGTATCCAGTCACTTTCTTCTCTCGTTCCTCCCACGGGCGACAAGGCACTCGGCACCTCCGGCGCTAACTACGGCTTCACCGAGATCCGCGTTCTCCGTCTTAAGAACGGCCAGGCAAAGGGCGAAGGCAACGTAGCTCTTGCTGACTGGGCAAAACTCGCAGGTCAGACTCCCGCATCGAGCGATAAACCGGTATCGAGCGATAAACCGGTATCGAGCGATAAACCCGTATCGAGCGATAAACCCGTATCGAGCGATACACCCACGTCAAGCGACACGCCGACGTCAAGCGATACGCCGACGTCAAGCGACACACCTGCATCAAGCGATGTTCCGACATCGAGCGATACACCCGCATCTTCCAACACTCCTGCATCTTCCAACACTCCCGCAACCGGTGACGAAAATGACGGCGCAAACGTCGGTCTTATCATCGGCATCATTGCAGCAGTCGTAGTTATTGCAGCAGTTGTTGCAGCAGTTGTTATTGCAAATTCCAAAAAGAAGAAAAACTGATTTTCGGTTTTGTGATAAATAACAATAAATAATCGCATTATGTCTGCGGGGCGGAGTTTCCGCTCCGCAGATAAAATGCTATATAGGCAAAATGTTCTTTGCAGATCATCAAATTCAATATTGCAAAACTTTGCTTAAGAACGGGCGTCAGACTTTCATTTCTGTGTGAATTTTAAGTTGTATGAGGTTTTTAGGCTCATACGGCTTTTTTATTTTTCTGCACCCAAAACTCTGATCGGATGACAGATCCGATTGTAAGTGCAAAAATATGTGCGAAACAATCGGCAGTTTCTCATGCGTTTTTGAAGATTAAAGATTAGACATTTACGCTTGTGCGTAAGGAGGAAATTTATTATGAAATTAGGTATTTTCGGTTTGTGCCGCGGACTTAACTTTGTTAAGAGCGCAAAGCTCAACGGAGTTGACGTTGTCGCCATCTGCGACTGGGACCCCAAGCGCATTGAAACGGCGCTCACCACTTGTCCTCCCGGCACGGCAACATATTCAAACTTCGATGAATTCATCAAGCACGATATGGATGCCGTTGTAATTGCCAACTATTTTAACGAGCATGCTCCCTATGCCATCAAGGCTATGGAAAACGGCAAGGACGTTCTTTGCGAATGTACCGCCGCTATCACCTTGGGCGAATGTGTAGAGCTCGTTGAGGCTGTTGAAAGAACGGGCAAACTCTATATGCTCGCTGAGAACTATCCCTTTATCAAAGGTCCTATGGAGATGGAAAAGGTCTACTCTTCCGGCGCTCTCGGCAGAGTCCTTTATTCTCACGGTGAATACGTTCATCCCGGTACGATTGAAGACACCAACCGTTACACCCGCGGTGAATATCACTGGAGAGGTTGGACACCCCGTACCTACTATCTCACTCACTCACTCGGTCCGATAATGCACATCACAAAAGCATATCCGAAGACCATCACCGCGATTTCCGCATCGGCTCCCGAGCTTGTCAAGGGCACCTCAAAGCACACCTCCGACGGTATCGCCATCATGATGTGCAATATGTCCGACGGCTCCATTTCCACATTCTCCGGTGCAGGCGCTACCGGCGGACGCGGAATTTGGTATAGGATCGGCTGCCTTGACGGTTATATCGAGACCGCAAGAGGAAATGCCGATGAGGTATGCCTCCAATATAACTCCTGGGAAGTTCCCGAGGGCAAGGCAGAACGTTCAACATACGTTCCCGTTCCCGACGGAGTCGAAGTTCCCACCGATAAGTATATGGCGGCAGGCCACGGCGGAAGCGACTATTTCGTTATGAAGCACTTCAAAGCCGCTTTTGAAGGCAAAGAAGAGCCCTATTTCAACGTTTACCGCGCAACACAGATGTCTGCGTGCGCTATCCTCGGTTGGAGAAGCGTTCTTGAAAACGGAAAGACCATGAACGTTCCGGATTTCACAAACAAAGAAGACCGCGAGCTTTACAGAAACGATTTTGTAAATCCCTATCCGAAGGCTGACCGCACGTTCGATATCCCTTGCTGCAAGCAGGAATATCATCCTTCAAAAGAAGAACTGAAAGAGGTAAACGAATTCTGGGATAAAGAGCAGATCTTTATCGACCCCAAGATTCGATAATCAACTATGTCGGTCAAAATAGGAATCATAGGTCTTTCGAGAGGTCTTAATTTCATCAAGTGTGCAAAGCTTCACGGCTATGACATCGCGGCAATTTGCGATAAGGACGAAAAGCGGCTTGAATTTGCGAAAAAGCGCTGTCCCGAAACCACAAAATGCTATACGAATTTCGATGAATTCATCGAAGCCGATATGGATTGCATCGCGCTTGTCAATTTCTTTAACGAGCATACGCCCTTTGCGATAAGGGCAATGGAAAAGGGCAAAGACGTTCTTTGCGAATGCACGGCGTCGTCTACCCTTGCCGAATGTGTAGAGCTTGTTGAGGCAGTCGAGCGCACGGGCAGAAAATTCATGCTCGCCGAAAACTATCCGTATATGCATGGCCCGCTTGAAATGAAGAAGGTATATGAGGGCGGCACGCTCGGCAGAGTTCTGTATTCGCACGGCGAATACATTCATCCCATGTCTTGCGAGGATGCCAACCGATTCACCCGCGGCGAATATCACTGGCGAAGCTTCATACCGCGCACCTATTATCTTACTCACTCGCTCGGTCCTATTATGCACATAACCGACGCTTATCCAAAAACAGTTACCGCGACCGTTGCATCTGCTCCCGAGCTCAACAAGGGCACGACAAGGCATCAATCCGATTCCATCGCAATGATGCTTTGCAATATGTCCGACGGCTCCGTCTGTTCTTTTTCCGGCTCCGGCTCCATTGCCGGCAGAGGCAACTGGTATAGAATTTCCTGCCTTGACGGCTTTATGGAGACCGTCAGAGGCGACGGAGATTCGGTGTCGCTCCACTATAATCCCTGGCAGATCCCCGATGGCAAGTTTGAAAGTCAAACCTATGTGCCGAACATCGAGGGTGCCGACCACCCCGCAGAGGTAGTTCGCGATGCGGGTCACGGCGGCGGAGATTATTGGGTGCTTCGCCATTTCAAGGCTGTTTGCGAGGGCAAGGAAGAACCCTATTTTGACGTCTATAAATCGGTTCAGATGTCCGCCGTTGCCATTCTGGCGTGGCGAAGCATCCTCGAGGGAGGCAAAACCTACGAGGTGCCTGATTTCAGAACCGAAGAAGCAAGAGAAAAATACAGATTTGATACCATAAGCCCGTTCCCGAGATCCGATAAAAAGGCAGATGTTCCGTGCTCGCTGCACGAGTTCATCCCGACCGAAGAGGATAGAGAAACGGCAAGAAAGATCTGGAAAAAATACGGCATCGAAGAACCCAAAGAATGATCGTTATCAATGCCGAATGATATCGATGAAAATTGCGGTCAATGACCGAGCCCTACGGGCATGAAAGGAAAATAACATGGCTATTAAGATTGGTATTGTAGGCCTTTCGAGAGGTCTTAACTTCATTAAATGCGCAAAGCTTCACGGACTTGACATCGTCGCTATTTGCGATAAGGATCAAAAGCGTCTTGACTTTGCAAAAAACCGTTGCCCCGAAACCACAAAATGCTTTACCGACTACGATGAATTCTTGAAAGAGGATATGGACGCCGTTGCGCTCATCAACTTCTTCAACGAACATACTCCCTTTGCTATCAAGGCAATGGAAGCAGGCAAGGACGTTCTTTGCGAATGCACCGCCGCATCCACTCTTGCCGAATGTGTAGAGCTTGTCGAGGCCGTTGAAAGAACGGGCAGACACTTTATGCTTGCAGAGAACTATCCCTTTATGCAGGGTCCGCTTGAAATGCACAACCTTTATAAGAGCGGCACGCTCGGCAGAGTTCTCTATTCACACGGCGAATACATCCACCCCGGTACGCTTGAAGATACCAACAAGTTCACCAGAGGCGAATACCATTGGAGAAGCTGGACTCCCCGCACCTATTATCTCACCCACTCCATCGGTCCTTTGATGTTCATCACCGACGCATACCCCAAGACCGTCACCGCTGTTTCCGCATCCGCACCCGAACTTTGCAAGGGCACTGCAAAACACACCTCTGACGGTATTGCCTGCATGCTCTGCAATATGTCAGACGGTTCCGTATGTTCGTTCACCGGCGCCGGCGCTATCGGCGGACGCGGCAACTGGTATAGAATTTCCTGTCTCAACGGCTTTGTTGAGACCGTCAGAGGCGACGGCGATTCCGTTTGCCTGCAATATAACCCCTGGGAAATTCCCGAGGGCAAGTTTGAAAGACAGACCTACGTTCCCAACATCGTGGGCGCCGATCATCCCGCAGCAGTAGTTCGTGACGCAGGTCACGGCGGCGGCGACTATTGGGTAATGAAGCAGTTCAAAGAATACTGCGAGGGCAAGACCCAGCCGTATTTCGATGTTTACAGATCGGTTCAGATGTCCGCTATCGCCATCTTGGCTTGGAGAAGTGTTCTCGAAGGAGGCACGACCAAGGATATTCCCGATTTCAAAGACAAGGCAGTAAGAGAGCTTTACAGAAACGACACGTTGTCGCCTTTCCCGAAAGCTGACCATACCACCGATATTCCTTGCTCAAAGCAGGAATATCATCCTACCGAAGAGGATATGGAAGAAGCGAGAAAGACCTGGAAGAAATACGGCATCGTTGAGATCAACGACTGACAACGAAACAAACGATAAAAAAATTGAGGTATTGAAATGGCAAAGATAGGGGAACCTTTTGACAGCACCCTTCTTGATGAAATACGCGATAAGTTCTATTATGTCAACTATGACCCCGATATGGGCAAGCGTATTTTCTTTGAGAATTCGGGCGGATCTTTAAGACTTAAAGAGAGCGTCAGAGTAAAGAGTGAATACGAGCAGTTCCCGGACTGCCCCGAAAGAGTTCACGAAAGAGCGCTCTTCTTGAATGAAATCCAAAAACGCGGCACAGATGATATCTTGAACGTCATCTGCGGCGCCAAGAGCGGTGCGCTTGTTACCGACCTTACGGCTTCCGAGATCAACTTTGACGTTCTCGGCTGCATTGCCGAAAACGTCACCGGTATGAATATCGTCACGACCGCACTCGAACACCCGTCTGCCTTTGATGCGGCGCAATACCATTGCGCAAGAACGGGCAAGGAATTGCGTGTCGCAAAGGCAAATCCCAAAACGGGCGGTGTTGATGCCGAAGAGATCATAAAGCTCATCGACAAAGACACCTGCTGCGTCAGCGTTATGTCAGCATCCAATATTTCGGGTGCCGTGCTTGACGTTGAAAAGATCTTCAAAGAAGCAAAGAAGATAAATCCCGATATCTACTGCTATACCGATGCGGTGCAGCACGTGCCCCACGCGGCGGTAGACGTTGAAAAGATCGGTGCCGACGCGCTCGTTTTCGCTCCCTATAAGTTCTTCGGAACAAGAGGCACGGGCTTTGCGTATATTTCAGACCGTCTTTCGGTTTTGCACCATCGCAAACTCATTGCGAAATCGCGTAACGTATGGCAGCTCGGCTCACCTACACCGTCGAACTTCGCATCCCTTTCCGCTATCGTCGATTACGTTTGCTGGATAGGCTCGCAGTTTGCAGAGCATAAGCTTACCCGCCGTGAGCAGTTCTTGCTCGGTATGGATAAGATACGTGCGCACGAGACCGCGCTTTTCGATCACATGCTAAACGGCACCAAAGAGATACAGGGTCTTCGCTCCATCCCCGGTGTTCACGTCTATTTTGACGACGGCGATTTAGCGCATAAGGATCTCATTTTGGCTATCGCCATTGACGGCATCGACTATAAGGAATGCGTCAAAGAATACGCACGCCGCGGCGTCACGGTATATGAAAGAGTCACAGACTCGATCTATTCCAAGCGTATGCTCGATGCGTTCGGACTCAAAGGCGCTATAAGAATTTCTCCTATCCACTGCCACAGCTTTGAGGACGTTGAGGAATTCCTTATCATCACAAAGAAGATCGCCGAAATGGCGGCACGCACTGAATAAGGCGCAGAGTCATTTTCAGAAAGGATAAAGATATGTCAATCAACGCAAAAGAACTTTCAAAAGGTATTGAAAATGAGATCATCGGCTGGCGCCGTGAATTTCACCGCTGCCCCGAACTCAAAATGGATATGGATAAGACCGAGAAACTCATTTTGAGAATTCTCGGCGAGATCGGCATTACCGATATAAGAACGGGCATCGGCGGAAAAGGCATTGCCGCCGTTATCCACGGCGCAAAGCCCGGCAAATGTCTCGGCATCCGCGCCGACTGCGACGGTCTTCCCATAAAAGAAGAGACCGGTCTGCCGTTCGCTTCAGAAAACGGCAATATGCACGCCTGCGGCCATGATGCTCATACCGCAATGGCGCTCGGCGCCGCAAAGCTTATTTATGAAAACAGAGATAAGCTCGTCGGTGACGTTAAAATGATTTTCCAGCCTTATGAAGAGGGCGACGGCGGCGCAAAGGCAATGATCGCAGACGGAGTTTTGGAAAACCCCAAGGTCGATGCTTTGATAGCGCTTCATACGGGCAACATCTATAACGGCGATATCTATACGGGCGAGCTTGCATGGCATCCCACGAGTATGTCGTTCTGCATAACTGCATACAAGGCTACGTTCAAGGGTGTCGGCTCTCACGTTTCAACGCCTCATCTCAGCCGCGATCCCATTATGGCGGCAGTCTATGCGGCAAGTGAGATACAGTCCGTCATCAGCCGCAATTCAAACCCGGGACGTCCCGCGATCGCTTCCGTTACCACCTTCCACGGCGGAGAGAGAAACAATATAATCCCCGAAGAATGTTATTTTGAAGGCTCTATCCGCACGCCTACCGACGAAGAACAGCATCTTATCGTCGAAAGAGTCCGCAAGATAGTTGAAGGTGTTGCGGCATCTATGGATGTCGAGGGCAAATTCGAGATCGCATTCGATTTGAACGCATCGAAGATGGATCCCGCGCTCGTTAAGAAGTTCAGAGAGATCGCGCCCAAGATCGTCGGCGAAGAACACGTAAAAGAGATCACAGAATGGACTCCCGCCGGCGAAGACTTCGCAAGATTTACAAAGCTTGTGCCGAGCCTTTATATCTATCATTGTTCAAGATTTGCCGACAAGCCGAACTATCCTCATCACAATCCGAAATTCGACGTTGATGAAGCGCAGTTCTGGTCGGGCACCGCGTATTTTACGCAGTTCGCATTCGACTGGCAGGAAAAAACTTAATATGATATAAACAAAAAAATCGCCCGAGAGGGCGATTTTTTGTTTTATATGAGTGATTTTATGCGCTGACTGTATTGATGTGCGGAGTTGCCCAAAAGGCAACTCCCGAGAACAGAGAACAAACGTCAATGTTTTATGTGCTGACTATATTGGTATAAGGAGTTGCCGATTCGGCAACTCCCGAGAACAGAGAACACACGTCAATGTTTTGTGTGCTGACTGTATTGATGTGCGGAGTTGCCCAAAAGGCAACTCCCGAGAACAGAGAACACACGTCAATGTTTTATGCGCTGACTGTATTGATGTGCGGAGTTGCCGATTCGGCAACTCCCGAGAACAGAGAACACACGTCAATGTTTTGTGTGCTGACTGTATTGATGTACGGAGTTGCCGATTCGGCAACTCCCGAGAACATAGTAAAAACTCTTTGAGTTTTTACTATGTTCAGTCTTCCAAATTCTTCAAGTCTTCATCGCCGTCACTGTCTTTGGCACCCGGCTTTGAGTCGAGATGTCCTATCACCGTAACACTGTCGCGGTGGAAAGCCTTGGGCGACTTTTGGGGATCTTTGAATTTTACCTTGACTATTCCCGTAAGCGGCGACGTTTCGATTATCACGCCTTCTCCGTCAGGAGTCTTGACGATGCTGTCGACCTTCGGCGTTTTGCGTATCTCTTCGTCATAGATCTCGTGCTCGAATTTCAAGCAGCACATAAGTCTGCCGCAGGTGCCCGATATTTTGGCGGAATTCAAAGAGAGGTTTTGCTCTTTTGCCATTTTTATCGAAACCTGTGAAAAGTCATAAAGGAACGTCTTGCAACAAAGAGGTCTGCCGCAAATGCCGAGTCCGCCGACGATCTTCGCTTCATCGCGTATGCCGATTTGGCGAAGCTCTATACGGGTGTGAAAAACAGATGCAAGATCTATTACGATATCGCGGAAATCCACTCTCATGTCAGCGGTGAAATAGAATAGAAGATTTGAATTATCAAAGGTATATTCAACGTCAACAAGACTCATTTGAATATCATGCTCTTCGATCTTCTTCTGACAGATGACGAGAGCCTCTTTTTCTTTTGCGATGTTTTCATTGAATCTCTCGGTGTCGCGCTCACTTGCCAAACGCATTATCTTGCGAAAAGGCTGAACGATGTTCTTTGCGGGAGTCAGCGTGTTTGAAAGTGCGCAAATGCCGTATTCCATACCGCGTGCCGTTTCAACGATAACGGGCTGATCCTTTTTCACTTTAAGACCGCAGGGATCGAAAAAGTAGATTTTGCCGTTGTCGCGGAAATGCACACCGATGACCTCAACGGGCTCTGCCGAGTCCTCCTGCAAAGCGGGAGACGTTTCGGCTTTTTCGTCACTTTCACTTGCGTTATCCGAAAAATCGCAGGCGGCACATTCAAAGACGTTGTTGTAATCGTTTGCAACTGTACATACGGTGGCGATATCGTCGATATGCCGGGTTTCTTCACCGTTTGACTGCGGCTTTTGAAAATGCGGCTTATGATTTTTTTGCCGTCCTTGATGGCGGCGATCCTTAAAATCCGCATTCTTGTGTTCTGCGGGCGCACTTGCCGAAGAAGTGCCCTCGGTGATCGCTTCGGCATTCGTCACACCGCCGTTTGCATTTTCGCTTTTTTGGTTGTGAAAGCCGTGTCCGCGGTGTCTTTTGAAATAAGGCTTTTTGCCGTTGTGCTTATTATTCTGAAAACTTTTATTTTCGTTTGGATCCATATTTTTCGCCTTTCATAATAAGGTATTAAGTTATCGCTTTTGAACGAGTGAGATCGCAAAAGCCGTGAGCGCCGCCGTGATGGGCGGATTTTCACTTGCCTGTGCCGAAAATTCGTCAGTCAGCTTGTAATAGGTGAAGATGATTTTCGGCGACAGAGCGCTTGCACATTCATTTTCGCACTTTTGTTTCATCAGCGCCTCGGCAAACTTTTTTTCGAGGGCTTGCAAAAATGCCTCGTATTGTTCGCGCGTCTTGATCTGCGATGTCAAATACAAGATCAAGTCGAGCAGTATCGTTTCTTTGGGCTGTTCAAGCCGTTTTATCGTATCTTCGGCTACGGCATCGGCAAAAAGCTTTGTGTTGTCACAAGCGTTTTGACTCTCAAAATACATAAGAGCCGATGTGTAATTGCCGCGCCAAAGCTCAAATATATCTTCGCCGATATTTCCGTCTTCAAACGCCCGTTTTGCCTTGGCGGAAGATGAGAACAGCATTTCTTTTAACGTTTTTTTGTCGAGCGCTTCGGTTTTGAGTGTGCGGCAGCGCGAACGCACGGTGTCGAGCAGATCCGATGCGTTTTCGATTATCAGAAAAAACAGAGTGCCCTCCGGCGGCTCTTCGAGTATTTTAAGAAGGGAATTCTGCGCCTGCACCGTCATCTTTTCGGCAGGAGTTATTATATATGCGCGAACGTCAATATCCGCAGGCTTAAAATAGATGTTTTCGAATATTTCTCTGACAGAATCTACGCCTATCGTCGCGCGGCCGTCAGGCTTTTTTATGAATTTTATATCTGCCGAAAGGTCGTTAAAGATGCGGCGGCAGCTATCGCACGTAAGACACGGCGCATCATCGGATTTACAGCAAACGGCGGCGATGATGTTCTTTGCCGCAGTCGTCCTGCCGCTTCCGCTTTCGCCCTCGATTATGTATGCGTGCGAAAAAACTCCGCGAGATATTTCATCGCGAATGAGACGGTTGATTTTTTCATTGCCGAAAAGCTTTCCGTTAGTCATATTTTTTCTCCGCATATATTATTATATTATTTTATCATAAAATTTTGTTTATAGCAAGATGTTATAAATTGTAAATATTCTTTGAAATTCTTGAAATTTGATTGACTTTATTTTTATTTGGGTATAGAATATAGAAGTTAAGCGGTTAACTATTTGAATATGAGAAGAGGTGTGCGTTTGAAGGACGAAGAGAGATTTTGCGGGAGCTTGATGCCACGAATAATTTCGCTGACGGTTTTGAGAAAATTGGCTTTGGGCAAATCTTTGAGCGGCGAAAACAAGCTTTATTTTTGCCAACTGCCGTTTTTGGAATACATCGTCGAAAATCCGGGCTGCACGCAAGCTCAAATTTCTTCGCGTCTGGGCATAACGCCTGCCTCGGCATCGCAGTCTTCAAAAAGACTCCAAAAGGCGGGCTTTATCGAAAAGCAGTGCGACGAAAAGAACCAACACATATATAGGATTTTTGCTACCGAAAAGGGAAAAGAAAACGTCAAGGAATGCCGCGCGGCGCTAAACGCTGCCGATATGCAGATGTTCCGCGGATTTGACGAAAACGATTATCACGTCTTGTGCGAATATCTTGACAGAATGATAAGCAACTTTTGCGGCAGCGACAACAAGATACTTGACAAATATGCGCTGTACGCTCTTTCAAATTCCGCCAAAGACGGCGGCAAGAGCAAAAAGATGCAAAGAAAGGAATAAACAATGTTCAAAAGATTTCTCAAAAGCGTGCGTGAATATAAGCGTCCGAGCATTTTGACGATAATATTCATCGTGCTTGAAGTCATAATCGAGGTCATAATCCCGTTCATCACGGCAGACCTCATAAACGACATACGTGCCGGCATCGAGGTGAGTGAACTCATAAAAACCGGTGCGCTTCTTATCGTTTTGGCGCTGTGTTCGCTTTCCTGCGGCGGTCTTGCGGGCTTTACCTGTTCAAAGGCTTCTGCCGGATTTGCGAAAAATCTGCGCCACGATATGTTCAAAAAGATTCAGACATATTCGTTTGAAAATATCGATAAGTTTTCGTCGTCTTCACTTGTCACGAGAATGACGACCGACGTTTCAAACGTGCAAATGGCATATATGATGCTCATCCGCATAGCGGTGCGCGCGCCCCTTATGCTCCTTTTCTCGATGATAATGGCATTTATTATGGGCGGCAAGCTTGCGCTCACCTTTGTCGTAGTCGTGCCGGTGCTTGTCGGCGGATTCCTTTTGGTGGCACGCAACGCGATGCCCGCATTCAAGCGCGTTTTCAAAAAGTATGATAAACTCAATGAGTCCATAGAAGAAAACGTTCGCGGAATGCGCGTTATCAAAGGCTTTTCAAGAGAAGAATACGAAAAAGAAAAATTCGGCAAGGCATCTGACGATATACGCCTCGATTTCACAAAAGCGGAACGCATCGTTGCGCTCAACAATCCGCTCATGCAGATCTGCATTTATTTCAATATGGCGTTCATATTGCTTGTCGGCTCAAAGCTCATCCTCGGTGTAAACCCGACGATAGACGTCGGCGAGCTTTCGGCAATGCTCACGTACGGTATGCAGGTGTTAATGCAGCTTATGATGCTTTCGATGATATACGTTATGCTCACGATGTCATCGGAATCTATGAAGCGTATCTCGGAGGTGCTCGTTGAAGAGCCGCAGCTCAAAAACCCCGAAAATCCCGTTGTTACAATGAAAGACGGATCTGTCGATTTTGAGAACGTATGCTTCAAATATGCCTATAAAGCAAACCGTATGGCGCTTGAAGGCGTCAATTTGCATATAGATTCGGGAATGACCGTCGGAATTTTGGGCGGCACCGGTTCGAGCAAATCGACAGTCGTTCAGCTCATACCCCGTCTTTATGACGTAACGTCAGGCTCCTTAAAAGTCGGCGGCACCGACGTGCGCGACTATGATATTTCGGTCTTGCGCGACAACGTCGCAATGGTATTGCAGAAGAACCTGCTTTTCTCCGGCACCATAAAAGAAAACTTGCGCTGGGGCAACGAAAACGCGACCGATGAGGAACTCATCGAGGCGTGCAAGCTTGCCCGGGCAGACGAATTCGTATCAAGGTTCCCCGCAGGATACGATACGAGAATAGAACAGGGCGGCACTAACGTTTCGGGCGGACAAAAACAGCGTCTTTGCATCGCGCGCGCACTGCTTAAAAAGCCGAAGATACTTATCCTCGACGACTCCACGAGCGCTGTCGATATGAAGACCGACGCACTCATCCGCGAGGGCTTCAAGCACTATATACCCGAAACCACCAAGATCATCATTGCGCAGAGAGTGGCGTCGGTCATGGATGCCGATATGATAATCATTATGGAAAACGGCGCTATTGTCGATAAGGGCACGCACGCAGAGCTTCTTGAACGCTGCGATATTTATCGCGAGATATACGAACAGCAGACGAACGGAGGGGATAAAAATGACTGATAAAAAGAACGTTTCATCCCCGAATATGAAGATGAAAAAAGGCAGCCGTCCGCCGCTCGATATGAAGGTGCTCGGACGCATCGTCAAGATGCTTTTCAAGTCCTATCCCGTACTTATTCCGCTCACGGCGTTCTGCATCATCTTTTCCGCGATAGTATCATCGATACCCGCGATATTCATTCAGAAAGTCACCGCGATAATAGAAGAATTTGCAGACGGCAAGCTTCCCGGCGAAAATCTGTGGCCCGAGGCGTCAAAGCAGATCGTTCCTTTGGTGCTCATCCTTGTCGGACTTTATGCCCTTGCAATGGTCTTCTTGACGCTTTATACGCAGCTTATGGCTTATATCACGCAGGGCTTCCTTTGCAAGATGCGTGAAAAAATGTTCGACGGAATGCAGGATCTGCCGATAAGCTATTTCGATACTCACAAGCACGGCGATATCATGAGCTACTACACCAACGATATCGATACTCTCCGCCAGCTCATATCGCAGTCATTGCCGCATCTTTTGCAGAGTGCCGTGATCGTTACTACCGTGCTTTGCCTGATGCTTTGGTACAGCATTTGGATGACGCTTATCGTTCTTTGCGGTGTCTTTGCCATGTTCTTCGTTTCAAAGAAGATCGGCGGCGGCTCGGCAAAATATTTCATAAAACTGCAAAGCTCCATCGCGCGCGAAGAGGGCTACGTGCAGGAAATGATGACCGGTCAGAAGGTGGTCAAGGTCTTCTGCCGCGAAGAAGAAGTCAGCCGCGGCTTTGACGAGATAAACGAGGCGCTTTTTGAAGAGGCATACCGCGCAAACGCCTATGCAAACTCGCTCGGCCCGATAATAATGAACATAGGCAACGTGCTTTATGTTATCTGTGCCATAGCGACGGGAATTTTCCTGACGTCCAGAGTCAAAAACCTTTCCATATCCGGTCTTGCGTTCAGCATTGATATTCTGATACCTTTTCTCAATATGACAAAGCAGTTCACGGGCAACGTCAACCAGCTATCCCAGCAGATAAACTCGATAGTTATGGCTATGGCGGGCGCAAAGCGCATATTCGATCTTATGGACGAAAAGCCCGAAGAGGATAACGGCTATGTAACGCTCGTCAACTGCAAAACAGATGATAACGGCAACATCTGCGAAACCGAAGAGCATACGAATATGTGGGCTTGGAAACATCCGCACGGCGACGGAACGCTGACGTATACGCGCCTTTGCGGCGACGTGCGTCTTTTGGACGTCGATTTCGGCTATACGCCCGATAAGCAGGTGCTTCACAACGTTTCTGTGTATGCCGAGCCGGGTCAGAAGGTCGCCTTTGTCGGCGCTACGGGCGCAGGCAAGACCACGATCACGAACCTCATCAACCGTTTCTATGATATCGAGGACGGCAAGATCAGCTATGACGGCATAAATATCAACAAGATACGCAAATCCGATCTGCGCCGCTCACTCGGCATCGTCTTGCAGGATACCAACCTCTTTACCGGCACCGTTATGGATAATATCCGCTACGGCAAGCTCGACGCAACGGATGAGGAATGCAAGGCGGCGGCACGTCTTGCGGGAGCAGACGACTTTATTTCCCGTCTGCCGCTCGGATATGATACCCTGCTTACCAACAACGGCACCAACCTCTCGCAGGGACAGCGCCAGCTTATCGCGATAGCGCGCGCGGCAGTCGCCGATCCGCCCGTTATGATACTCGACGAGGCGACCTCGTCGATTGATACGCGCACCGAGGCGATAGTCCAGCGCGGTATGGATAAACTCATGGAGGGCAGAACGGTCTTTGTCATCGCTCACCGCCTCTCTACCGTTATGAATTCCGACGTTATCATGGTCCTTGACCACGGCAGGATCATCGAGCGCGGAAACCATGAAAAGCTCATTGCCGAAAAGGGAACTTACTATCAACTCTACACCGGCGCATTCGAGCTCGAATAAATTGCCGCACCGCATATCCGTATCTTGCGAATATGCGGTGTTTTTCGTCTTTTTTCAGGCATTTTTATGCCGTTTTTGCAAGTAAAAGACTCCCCGCTTTCAATAACAAAAAAATGAGATTTTTTTGTTAAAAATATGGATTTTTACAAAATTATATGTTATAATATCGGTGTTTGTATAAGTGTGGCGTGTGCCACGGATATTTAAAATTTGGAGGATGAAAAACCTATGAGCAAAAAGTATGTTTACCTTTTCAGCGAAGGCAATGCAAACATGCGTGAACTTCTCGGAGGCAAAGGCGCTAACCTTGCAGAAATGACCAATATCGGTCTTCCTGTTCCTCAGGGATTCACAATTTCCACCGAAGCCTGCACTCAGTATTATGAAGACGGCAGAAAGATCAACGATGAGATCCAGGCCCAGATCATGGAATACATCAGCAAAATGGAACAGATCACCGGCAAAAAGTTCGGTGATAAAGAGAATCCGCTTCTCGTTTCCGTTCGTTCGGGCGCTCGCGCGTCGATGCCCGGTATGATGGACACCATCTTAAACCTGGGACTTAACGAAACGGTC
>JAGAFQ010000102.1 GCA_017612495.1 Clostridia bacterium | reverse complement strand
TGGTGAGTATCTGCTTTTTCTCGTCCATCTTCTTCGATACGGGCTTGATTATATCAATAGTGAGTGTCGATGATGACGTAAGAACAAGGGATGAGAGCGTTGACATAGATGCCGAAAGCACGAGGATGACGACTATCGCCATAAGGATATCGGGCAGCGTTTCGAGCATCTTCGGTATGATGGCATCGAAGCCGAGGACCGCAACGTCGATATCAAAGAGTCTGCCGAAGCCGCCGAGGAAATAGCATCCGCCTGCGACGACGATGGCAAAGAGAGTTGAAATGACAGTGCCTTTTGAAATGGCTTTCTCGCTCTTGATGGCATAGAATTTCTGTACCATTTGAGGGAGTCCCCAAGTTCCGAGGGATGTCAAGATCACAACGGAAAGGAGTCCGAGCGGATCGGGACCGAAGAACGATGCGAAAACACCCGGGATCTGCGTTGCCTCGGATGATGCGTCGCTTACGTTCGCAAGAGCGGCAAGGGATGCCGTAAAACCCCCGTTTTTCGAAAGGACTGCGGCGATGACCGCGACGATACCGAAGAGCATGATGATGCCCTGGATAAAGTCGTTGACGGCGGTCGCCATATAGCCTCCTGCGATGACGTAGATGCCCGTTAAGACTGCCATAACTATGATACATACGGCGTAATCGATGTTGAACGCCATAGAGAAAAGACGCGAAAGTCCGTTATAGAGCGATGCCGTGTAGGGTACGAGAAAGACGAAGACGATCACCGCGGCAACGGTTTTAAGCGCAGGGGATGAAAAGCGTTCGCCGAAAAACTCGGGCATCGTTGCGGTGCCGAGACGTTGAGTGAGCAAACGCGTGCGTCTGCCGAGTATGACCCACGCAAGAAGTGAGCCCAAAATCGCGTTGCCGATACCTATCCACGTGGAGGCAATGCCGAATTTCCAACCGAACTGTCCGGCATAGCCGATGAAGATGACGGCGGAAAAATACGACGTGCCGTAAGCGAAAGCGGTGAGCCACGGTCCGACGCTGCGTCCGCCGAGGACAAAGCCGTTGACGTCGGTGGCATGACGGCGGCAGAGGATGCCGACGACTACCATTACGGCGAAAAATGCGATTAAAAGAGTGATTTTGATTGCCATGATATTTTTCCTTCCTTTGTCTGTATGATACGTCCGAAAAGATCGGGCGGCAGATGCAAATATTCGAAATTTATTTTGTGGTCTGCTTTTCTACGAGGCTTCCGCCGCAGTAGATCTGACGCAGACGGGGTTTTTCGATCTTGCCCGTGGGGTTGCGGGGCACGTCGGCGAAGATGACCTTGCGCGGGCGCTTATAGCGCGGCATATCGGCGCAGAATTCCATGATCTCATCTTCCGTGCAAGTCTCGCCGGGTTTTAACTCGATGATAGCCGCGGCGATCTCGCCGAGACGGTCGTTGGGAAGTCCGATTACGGCAACGTCCTTTATCTTGTCGTTGGCACGGAGGTAATCTTCGATCTGAACGGGATAAAGGTTTTCGCCGCCTGAAATGATGACGTCTTTCTTGCGGTCAACAAGGTAGATAAAGCCGTCTTCATCGGTCTTTGCCATATCGCCGGTGAAGAGCCAGCCGTCTTTTAAGACTTCGGCGGAGGCTTCGGGATTCTTGTAATAGCATTTCATTACGCCGGGGCCCTTGACGCAAAGCTCGCCGACACTTCCCTGCGAAACGGGCTTTCCGCTGTCATCGACGATCTTTGTCTCCCAGCCGTAGCCTGCTTTGCCGATCGCGCCGACCTTGTGGATGTTTTCAACTCCCAAATGTACGCAGCCGGGGCCTATCGACTCGGAAAGACCGTAGTTCGTATCGTAATCGTGATTCGGAAAATGCTCTTTCCATCTCTTTATAAGACTCGGCGGAACGGGCTGCGCACCGACGTGCATAAGCCTCCATTGGTCGAGCTTGTATTCGTTTATATCGACGTCCCCCGAATCGATCGCATCGAGGATATCCTGCGCCCACGGCACAAGGAGCCAAACGATCGTCGCGCGCTCGGCGCTTGCGGTATGTAACACCCATTCGGGCGAAACGCCGCGCAAAAGGACTGCTTTGCTGCCCGAAATAAGGCTGCCGAACCAGTGCATCTTCGCGCCGGTATGATAGAGCGGCGGTATGCACAAAAACACGTCGTCGTGCGTCTGCGAATGGTGATTTTGTTCGCACTTTGCGGAATGCACGAGTGCGCGGTGGTTATGAAGTATCGCTTTCGGGAAGCCGGTAGTGCCGGATGAGAAATAGATCGCGGCATCGTCATCGTCGGTGATGTCAACAGCCGGTGCAATGGACGAACAATACGTTACCATCGTATCGTAAGAGTCGGCAAAATCGGGGCAGTCGGCGCCGACGTAGAAGAAATCTTTAACGCCGTCAAGAGTGCTTAACACCTCGCTGACACGTCCCGTAAACTCGGGGCCGAAGACGAGGATCGAAACGTCGGCAAGATCGATGCAATACTTTATCTCGTCTGCGGTATAGCGGTAGTTCATCGGTACGGCAAGCGCTCCCGTTTTGAGAATTCCGAAATAAATGGGGAGCCATTCGAGGCAGTTCATAAGGAGGATGGCGACCTTATCTCCGCGCTTGACACCTCGGGTGAGCAAAAGGTTTGCAAAACGGTTTGCCTTGGTGTCGAACTCTTTCCACGTCATCTCGCGGCGATATTTTTCGCTCTGCGCCGATTCAATGAGAGAAAATTCGCGCCACGTTGTGGATTTGTGCGGGCTTTGGGACGGGTTTACCTCGACCAAAGAAACCTCGTTCGGATAAATGCGGGCATTCTTTTCGAGAAATTCGGTGATTGGCATGGTGATCTACTCCTTTGTATTCGGTATGATAAAAGTCAAAAACAAATATTGCCGAGAACAGAAAAAGCCCTCTGCAAATGCAGAGGGCGAATTAACACGGTACCACCTCAATTTTCCGCACCCTCACGGGAACGGACTCACGGACACAAAACACTATGTCCATGCACTGTAACGTGTGCACACGGCGCAGCCTACTGTAATTTCGGTGCGCTGCTCCCGGAATGTATTTCACGTTCCTTTCCTGCCGTCTTTCACCGACCGACGGCTCTCTGCAAGGATCACGGTACGCTACTTCTTTCCGATCAATGCAATTAAGCTCTTAACCTGTAATTTAGAATATCACAAAGAAACACGCTTGTCAAGCAAAAGTGAAATTTTATGTGAAAAATATTCAATATCGAAAAATGCAGCCGCAAAAGATCGCGGCCAAACCATGGAACATCTGCCGTCTGCCGCTTTGTGATACGCTTTATCAAAAAAGTCAAGTACGATTCGGTAAATCATACTTGACTAAATATCGGCAAAACAGTTGATGATCGTTTTCTTTTTGCTTTTTGCGTATTGAAAAGCCAATGCCGTTCCGCTTTTCGGCTGATAGTCGCATAGGTCGCGGCGGCTGTTTTTTCGGCGGCTCGGCAGATAGTTTTCATCATAATAAAAAACGCAGACGTCGCTTTCAAAGATCATCGCGCGATTGCGCTTTACATAACTTGCCCTGCCCGCTTTGCCGACACCTTTCGGGCAGATGCTTTCTTCATAGCCCTTGATCAAAAATTGCATCGTATAATCGTCCGTATCCTCATGATCACAGCGAAAGTTTATCCGTCTGATCTCGGGATATTCTTTTTTTAATTCCGTTACCAATTCATAGCATAAGTCGTCAAACGCCGAACGGCCGCCGAAAATAAAGTCGGTCATACCGTTGTCGATCAGTTCCCGCAAAATTCCGCAAAGTCTTTTTCGCAGCTCCGTCGTATCATCTATTTTCCTATGCCCGATAAAACATACAGCTTTTTTCACTTATTCACCTCAAAAATCTATGCGTCATATTTATGTCATTATACCACCATTTTATTTTGGACGCAATTATTTCGCTATAATTGAGTCATAATAACATTAAATTCAATGAGGTGCATTATGGAAGATAAACTTTTAAGATACACTTTAAGAGTAGACCGTATTCTCTTCAAAAAATTCAGATATATTGCAGAATCAGAAGGCCGTTCCGCAAATAAAGAAATAGAGCAATTCTTGAAAAAGAGAGTTGCGGAATTTGAGAAAGAAAATGGAAAAATCGAAT
>JAGAFQ010000101.1 GCA_017612495.1 Clostridia bacterium | reverse complement strand
TCTTTTGCAAGTTTTTCAAAGGCTGAAAGTGAGTGCTTTATCATATCGGTATCGACACAATAAGAAATTCTGACATATCCGGGCATTCCGAAAGAATCGCTCGGCACAAGCAAAAGCTCATATTTTTTCGCAAATTCCGAAAATTCGTTTGCATCGGCGATCGGAGATTTCATGAACAGGTAGAAAGCACCGTCGGGATGAACGCATTCAAAGCCGAATTTTGTAAGTGAGTTATAGAGCAGATCACGGTTCGTTTTATAGACCGAAATATCAGACGTCTTGCCGAGACACATAGCGCATACTCTTTGAAATAGGCTCGGCGCGCACACAAAGCCGAGAGCGCGTCCGGCACCGCAGATCGCCGCAAAGAGATCTTTTTCATATTTCGCTTTGTTGCATACGGCGATATAGCCGAGTCGCTCACCGGGGAGGGAGAGGGATTTGCTGAACGAATAGCAGACGATGGTATCGTCGTAGTAGTTCATTATATACGGCACCTTTGCGCCGTAAGTCAGCTCACGGTAAGGCTCATCGGCGATGATGTAGATGGGCTCTTTATATTCTTTCTCCTTTATTTGCAGAATATCCGATATCTTTTTTATCGTCTCTTCACTCAAAACGACGCCGGATGGATTGTTGGGCGAATTTATGATGACAGCGCGGGTGTTTTTATTTATCGACTTTTCAAACATATCGAAATCAACGTCGAAATTTTTGCCGACAAGAGGGCATACGACGAGATTTGCGCCCGCATTCTCGACAAAAACGCGGTATTCGGGAAAGAACGGCGCAAACGTTATAACTTCATTTCCCGGTTTGCATATAGCATTAAGAGAAATTGTAAGAGATGCCGCGGCACCGACAGTCATATAGATATTGTCGGTCGAAAGAGCGGTGCCGAAAGATTTATTGATATATTCGGCGATTGACGTGCGCACCTCAAAATCTCCGGGCGCAGACGTATAGCCGTGAAGTTCGATATTGCTTTTTTCGGTTAAAAGCTTGATTATCGATTCGTTGACGCACTTCGGCGGATCAACACTCGGGTTGCCGAGACTGAAATCAAAAACGTTATCTTTGCCTATTTCGGTTTTTCTTTTGTTACCGTATTCGAAAAGTTCGCGAATAACTGAACGGTTCTTGCCTAAATCGACCATTTTTTCCGGGAAAATCATATTTGCACCTCGCATTCGGTTAATATGTATAATATCATATCACACAAAACAGAAAAAATCCACTATGGATTTTGATATTATATTGTGTTATAATTAAACTAAATTTTTTAGGGCGGTGCGAAAATGTTTTCCGAATTGTTCAAAAGCGAAAAAATCGAGGTAATATCAAAACTTCCGTTTGATAAATGCCGCGTTCTAAATGAGCGCAAGATACAAAAATGTTTTCAGGACGAAAAGCCGCTTTCCGTCATCGTGTTCGCTGTCCCTTATTTGTCGCATAAAACCTTTTATAATAAGGGCAGAAATATATCTTTGTATTCTTGTGTACCCGATTATCACTTATATTTTTCGTTGCTTTTTGACCGCCTGATATCAAAGCTTAAAGAAAAATTCCCCCAAAACCGTTTTGCAGGTTTCGGCGATAACTCGCCCATTGACGAAAGAGCGGCGGCGCTGTCTTGCAACCTCGGCTTTTGCGGCGATAACGGGCTTGTCATAAACGAAAAATATTCATCTTTTTTCTTTATCGGAGAGTTGATTTGCGACGTCGATTTTGACAAGATCGATATACGTATCCCGTCTAAATCAAAGAGCGAATGTTTGCACTGCAACAAATGCAAAGAGGTTTGCCCGATGAATTTATCGGGCATTGAATGCTTATCGGCTCTGACACAGAAGAAAGGCGAACTCTCGCCATTTGAAGAGAACGTCATCAAAAAATACGGTTCTGCGTGGGGATGCGATATCTGTCAATTAGTTTGCCCGTACACAGAAAAAGCTGTCGATGCAGGCTCGATTTTCAGCACCATAGACTATTTTTGCGAGAGCGAAATGACGTGTATAGATAGGACTTACATTGAAAATCTTTCTGATGAAGAATTCTCAAAGACCGCTTTTGCCTGGAGAGGCAGAGCGACGATTTTGAGAAACCTTGCGATCATTTATTCTGATAAAACGGAGGGAAACTGATGCTCGAGATCATTGAAGCACGCGCCGGAGGCGGAAAGAGCCATAAAATTTGCGAAAAAATAAGAGCAACTCTGCTTTCGGGCAAAAAGGCATATTACATAGTGCCGCCGCAGGATGCCGTCGCCGCCGAAAGACGCATAACCTTGCAGCTTTCGGATATCGATACGCTGGGGCTTGAAGTGCTCAATTTCTCGCGTTTGCCGAACTTTGTCGGAAGATGCTTGGGCGATCTATCATATCATTTGCCCACTAAAGGTATTTGCAGAACGGTTTTGTGGTCGTCTATCGGCTCTGTCAAAAGTCAGCTCAAACTCTATTCCGAAACACAGATGTCAGATACATTTGTGCTTGACGAAATACTCGGCGCAATAAACGATTGCAAAATGTATAACATCACCGCCGAGAAACTGATCATGACGTCGGAAAAAACAAAGAACACATCGGAGCAGCTTTCAAATAAGCTTTCGGATATCGCTCTGATTTACCAAAGCTATGAAAGCGAACTCGAAAAGAAGTTCGACAATCCGCAAAACGAGCTGAACGTACTTGCGAATAAACTTAAAAGCAACAGTTTTTTTGCAGGATCAGACGTTTATTTTGACGGCTTTATCGGCTTTACACCGCAGCAGTTTTCGGTTTTTGAGGAGATCTTGCGTCAGGCCGATAACGTTTGCATATCTCTTTGCCGCGATGCCGACAGGAAGTGCGATCTTTTTGCGCCCGCCGACGACTTTATGAGCCGTCTTATGGGGTGTGCCGGCAGAGTGAATTCAAAGGTAGCACTCAATAAACTCGAAGAGAAAAATTACAGAGCATCGAACGATGAGATAGCTTTTGTCGAGGCGCATTTGTTCCGCGACGACGGCAAGGTATATGCCGATAAGCCGAGCCACATTCATGCCTTTTTTGCCGATGATGCTTTTGACGAAGCCGAAAAAATCGCAACGGATATTTGTCAAAAGATACGATGCGGATATAAATTTTCTGATTTTGCCGTTGCGATAAGAGGCATCGAGAGATACTCAGGCATTATCGACGCGGTTTTCAAAAAATATGACATTCCGTATTTTATGTCGAAAAGGGAAGACGTAAAAACTACGCCCCTTGTTTCGCTTATACAGTCCGCTTTCTCGATATATTGCCGAAACTATAAGATCGACGATATTCTTTCATACATCAAGACCGGCCTTTGCGGTATCGACGACGAGGAATGTTTCTTGCTCGAAAACTATATTGCGACCTGGAACATCAGCGGCAGACGCTTCATATCGGGTGATTTCAACTATAATCCCGACGGCTTTGTCGAAGAATTTTCAGACGGTGCAAAAGTGAAACTTGAAAAGATAAACGAGATCCGCAAAAAGGTGGTCGACTCGCTTTCTGATCTGTTTGCTACCTTCTCGTCAAAGACGCTCACGGTAAAGACAATTTCCGAAGCTGTTTATTCATTTTTGTCAAAAACGAATGCATCTGTCTTGAATGATAAATCGAGCTTCACCGAGCAAACCGCCGAAAAACTTGAATTTGCAACTCTTTGGAGGGCGATAGTTTCGGCGCTCGACGAACTTGTTTGTGCCTGCTGCAATATGCCGTGCAGTGTTTATGAGTATTCAAAACTCTTTTTATCGGTTTTAAGCGATGCCGATTACGGCAAGATACCTTCCTGCACCGATCAGGTCCTTATCACCGAGGCAACGACTATGCGCGCATACAGCACCAAGGTCATGTATATACCCGGTGTATCAGAGGGCGATTTTCCGTTATGTGCCGATGCCGGAGGCATTTTCGATGAATATGAATATGAGATCTTAAGGCAAAACGACGTTGATTTCTCAAACGATATTGAAATGCGTCAAAAGAAAGAACTGTTTTATTTCTATCTTGCGGCTTCGGCGGCATCTGAAGAACTCATCGTTTCTTACAATGCGGGTGCTGCTTCGGGCAAGAAAAATATGCCGTCTGTCGCCATTATCGATATGCAAAAAATAATGCCGAAACTCGATTTTGAAAATGCTTCGGCCATATTGCCGTCAGAAAGGATATTCTCACAGAAAACGGCTTTTGAGGCGGCTGCGGCATACAATAAGACCGAAAACGGCGCTCTTATTAAAAAACTTATTTCCGATGAAACCGAAATGTCAAAACTCGATATGCTCTCAAAAGGTCTTATCAACAGAAACATCGCCATAGATAAATCAGTCGCTGACGACATTTTCGGCGGAGATATCTATATTTCGCATTCTCGTCTTGATTCCTACACAAAATGCCGTTTTGCGTATTATCTCAAATACATTTTGCGCCTTTCCGAGAAGCCGAGCGGCGCGGTGCAGGCGGTGGACGTCGGCAATTTCGTTCACAAGGCGCTTGAGACCACGCTCAAAAAAATGTATTCCGACAAAAAATTTGACGAAGTTTACGGCAAGAGCGGCGAAAATATTGCAAGTTATCTTAAAAATTTCACCGCCGACTATTCAAAGAAGGTTTTGGGCGTCGATGCCGAGTGCGGAATTTCGGCGCAGATGGAAAGACTCTCTTTGGCAACGGAACTCGTTATCCACAACATTGTCGATGAATTCAAAAACAGTAATTTCAAGCCATTGTATTATGAGGTCAAGATAGGCGGAAAAGACAGTGAATATGAGCTTAATATACCGCTTGATGACGGCTGTTTTGCGCATATAAACGGCAAGGTGGACAGAGTCGATGAATATGATGCCGGCAACGACAAATATATAAAAGTCGTCGACTATAAAACCGGAAACAAAAAGTTTGATATCAACAAAATCAAACAAGGGTCGGATATGCAGCTTATCATCTATCTCGGCGCTATGTGCCGAGGCAAAAAAGACGGCAAAGAAAAGCGTCTGCCCGCCGGTGCCTGCTATCATTTGACGTCGCTCCCGTCACAATCTCTCTATTTTGATCCCGGTGACGATGCCGCTTACGCAGGCGGTAAAAAGTCGCTCAAACGCGACGGCTTATATCTCAATGATACGGCTATATTAAAGGCGATCGATTCAAGTGAAACTTCTGAATATACAAACATAAAGTTCAAAAAAAACGGCGATATCGATTCGCGCAGCTTCAGACGACTGGCATCGGGTTTGGAATTTGAAAAACTTTTTGAAACTTGCAACGATAACGTTAAAAAAATTGTGACGGATCTTAAGAGCGGAAATGCTTCTGCACGCGGATTTATCGTAAACGACGGTAAAGTCTGCGATGTTAAGTCGGACTGCGAGTATTGCAAGATGAAAAATATATGTCGTTTGGTAGATAAGCGCATAAACGACGAGTGTGAAGAAACGGAGGATTAGCTCTATGCGAACAGAAGAACAGAATGCCGCCATTGATGCAAAAATCGGCGATTTACTGCTTTCTGCCGCCGCCGGAAGCGGAAAGACCACCGTTTTGACAGAACGCCTTGTAAAGCGTCTTTGCGACGAAAGCATAGGCCTTGATATTCGCCGTGTTCTCGTCGTCACTTTTACACGTGATGCGGCTGATGAACTGAAAAGCCGTATAAGAGCCGCTCTTGACGAAAGGATCAAAAGCGATCCCGATTCAAAATATCTGCGCCGTCAAAGGCTTATGCTCTCAAGTGCAAACATATCTACGATAGACAGTTTTTTGTTCACCGTTTTAAAGGCAAATATGAATTATCTCGGTTTGCCGTCAGGTATGAAAATCGGCGATGAAAACACGTCTTTGATACTTGAGCACAATGTGATGCAAACACTTGTGGATTCTTTGTACGACAAGACTGCGAAAATCACGCTTAATAACAATTTCAAATACATAGCATCCGTATTTTCGAGCGCAAAAAAGAGCCACGAACTTGCCGATGAGCTGATACGCGTCTATAAAAAACTTACAACGCTTTCGCGCGGTATTTTAATGCTCAAAGACAGCGCCGATGAAATACGCAAGATCAAAACTCCCGCCGATTTCTTTGAATCGAAATACGGGCAAATTTCGCTTGAACACATACTCGGCGAACTCGGCGACCATAAAAAACCATTTTCCGATTTAAGGCCGAGCTTGTCATCGGGCGATCAACCGGCTTTAAGAAATGTTATTGATAAAATCACCGAATTTGTTGACAGTATAACTGCGTTTTCCGAAGAGCACGACTGGTATGGCTTTTGCGATGCGTTTTTGCGCTTTCCCGAGCTTATTAAATCTTTCGGGAATGTCCCCGGAGGAGTTAGTGCTGACGAAATCAGAACCAAAGAAGAATACAATACCGTAAAGGACTGCGTCAGAGAAAAATATCTGAAACGCTTTTTTGTGCCGCTCACTCGAAAAGTCGATAATATTTATGACATTGAAATCACTGCGCAAAAAACAGCTGACCTTATCGATGACGTCTATACCATACTGAACGCTTTTTCAGATGAATTGACATCAGAGAAGCGGGAACTGAAAATTTTCGATTTTGACGACGTTACAAGATATTGCCACGACCTTTT
>JAGAFQ010000100.1 GCA_017612495.1 Clostridia bacterium | reverse complement strand
GAATATCAGAATTGAAATGCAGGACGGCGGCATCATCGATCTCGAACTTTTTGATGACGTCGCTCCCGTTACGGTGGCAAATTTCTTGGAGCTTGTCGGCAAAAAGTTTTATGACGGCTTGATCTTTCACCGCGTAATATCCGGTTTTATGATCCAGGGTGGCGATCCGCTCGGCAGCGGATACGGCGGCTCGGATAAGGAGATCTTCGGTGAATTCAGATCAAACGGCTTTGACAACCCGATCTCTCATAAGCGCGGCGTTATTTCAATGGCGCGTTCAAATAACCCCAATTCCGCAAGCTCACAGTTCTTTATCATGCACGCAGACGGCGAGTTTCTCGACGGAAACTATGCCGCATTCGGCAAGGTCACAAGCGGTATCGACGCGGTAGATAAGATCGCCGCTTGCAAGACCGATGCGATGGATAAACCAATAAATGAACAGAAAATCAAAACTATTCGCGTCATTTGATCAAGGCAAAGACGAAATACTGCCGAAGACGGTTTTCGTCTTCGGCATTTTTCGGCAAAGAGGGTGGAAAAATGAAATTCAAAAAGACAATATCTGATTTCTTTGCGGCAGATAAGAGCAGCTTCAAAACGGCTCTCTTTTTGTCGGCCTTTTTCTATGTTTCACTTATCTTTCAGGAAGCGGTTTACAGATCGGTTTTCGTCAAGAATTTTTTCTCGTCGGATCTTGTCTATATACTTGCATTCCTGCTTCCTTTGTCTGTATTTTTGTGCGTGTTTGCGATGCTTTGGAGATCTGCCGTTTTAAGACGGATAATTATAATTTCCGAGTTTTCGCTCATAACTCTTTGGCTGCTCATTCAAACCGTTTACCGCAACATATTCCGCACGCCATTGGTACTCGATTCGTTCCGTATGGCGAAAATGGCGCTTTCAAACTATTGGCGCGAGACCTTTGTGGGAATATATCATTCGGCGGTGCCGATAATACTTATGCTTTTGCCGCTCGTATTTCTTATCTTCATAACGCGGCGCGGCATCACACGGGCAAACACAAAAACGGTGCTCGGATTTTGCGCGGCATTTTTGGTGCTCGTCTTCGGCAGCGAAACGGCGACTTATGTGAATATCGATAAAGAGAGCGTTATCGGCACGCGCGAGATCTACCGTCAGACCTTTGACCCCAACCTTGATATTTCAAAATTCGGCGTATATACTACGTTAAAACTCGATATATGGCAGAGCATTTTCGGTCTTGAAGAGGTCATAGACATACAAGAAGATCCCCCGTATGTCGATCCGACGCCCGCATCGAGCGAAACAAAAGAAGATGAGCCGCCAAAGCCCGTCGAGAAAGAATATGAGCCGAACATACTCGATATTGATTTTGATAAACTGATCGCAAACGAAAAAGACGAGACCTTGAAAAATATGCATATCTATTTTTCAAATCGCCTGCCGACTTTGAAAAATGAATATACGGGAATGTTCAAGGGCAAAAATCTTATTTACATAACGGCAGAGGGCTTTTGGAAGTACGCCGTAAACGAAACCTATACACCTACTCTTTATAAGCTTGCCAACGAAGGCTTTGTCTTTGAAAACTTTTATAATCCGCTCGGAACACATTCCACAATAGACGGTGAATATGCGATGTGCTGCGGTATGCCGCCGTCATCGCAGATGTTCTCATTCTATAAGACCTTCGGCAATTCGATGTATTTTTGTCTTGGCAATATGTTAAAGGATGAGGGCTATATCACAAAGGCATATCACGATCACTATGCCGACTATTACAACCGCGATAAATCACACCCGAATATGGGCTATGATTATTATGCGGTCGGCAGAGGGCTTGATATGACGATGACCTGGCCCGAGAGCGATCTTGAAATGATGCAAAAGACGATACCCGAAGTGCTTGCGCAAGATAAGCCTTTTCACCTTTACTATATGACCGTCAGCGGACATCTCAATTATACTTTTATGGGCAATATGATGGCGCGCAAACATAAGGATGACGTTGAAGGGCTTGATATGAGCGAAGAGGCAAAGGCGTATATCGCCTGCCAAATGGAACTTGACTCGGCGCTTGAATACATAATCGACAGTCTTATCGCGGCAGGGCAGTATGAAAATACCGTCATTTGTTTGGCGGGCGACCATTACCCTTACGGAATGTCAAAGGCAACGTGGAACGAGTTTTTGGGCGGCGAGGCGGATGAAAACTTCGACTTGCCTCACTCATCGCTGATACTGTGGTCGGGCTCGATGAAAGAACCCGTAAAGGTCGAAAAATACTGCACGAGTATGGACGTTTTGCCGACCGTGCTCAACCTTTTCGGCCTTGATTACGATTCGCGCCTTTTGATGGGCAGAGATATCCTTTCAGATTCCGAGGGCACGGCGATAATGTATAATATGAACTTTATCAACAAATACGGCAGATTTACCGTATCTGATAATAAATTCATACTAAATGACGGCTATTCTGTGCCGTCGGGCTATGCCTCGAATATCCTTGCGGAAATAAAGAAGACTTTCTCGTATGCCGACAAAGTCTTACTGTATGACTATTACAGAGTTTTGGGACTCGTACATTAAAAAAAGCTTTGCCGAAAGGCAGTGCCTCATAAGGAAGTATTTTGACATAAGAAACCCGTCGAAGAGTTTTTTCCTCTTCGACGGGTTTTCCTTTCCGCTCGACAAACCGGGATTTG
>JAGAFQ010000099.1 GCA_017612495.1 Clostridia bacterium | reverse complement strand
GGAACATAAGGTTATCGCCCTCGGGAACTCTGACGGTGAACGCAACACCCAAAAGGGGAGTTTTGTTAAGGGGACGGATATCGCCGTCGATAGCACCGGTACGGTTCATACCGTCGTCGATATTGGCAACGGGGAAACCGCGGAGAGCTTCAACCAAAGCGCGGTCGGGACGGTCGAAGTCTTTGATAATTTTGCATCCGACATTACTCATTTTTTTATATCTCCTATAATAAATTAGTTAATTGTCAATAAATTAGTTAATTGTCAATAAATTAGTTAATTGTCAATTGTAAAACTTCGTTTTACAATTGGAACTCGCGTATATCGCCGCCCCAAAAACTGAATTTCGGGGCTCCCCTCGGGGCGAGAGCTCGCTCTGCTCGCCGAAAAGGAGTTTTTACGGCGGCAGAGCCGCCATAAAAACGGATTTCATCCAATATTTGCTTTTTCAAAACAGTTTTGTAATTGACTGTAAATCAGTTAAGTTTTGCAAGGGCAGCTTCGATTCTCTTAACTGTTTCTTTAAGATCGTTAAGATCGGTAGCAAAAGAGAAACGAATGCACTTGTCACCGCCGAAGCCGTATGAATCACCGGGCACACCGACGACCTTTGCTTCTTCGATGAGATAATCGCAGATCTGGAATGAATCCATACCCTTTTTATCGATCTTGACCCACGCATAGAAAGCGCCCTGGGGCTTTTCGGCATGAACGCCGGGGATCTTGTTGAGTCCGTCGATAAAGATATCGCGGCGCATTTCATAGCTCTTGCGCATTTCTTCGATCTCTTCTTTGCAGTCAAGCGCTACGGTAGCAGCCTGCTGAATGAAACCGCTCATGCAGGTGAGTGAGTGCTGATAGATCTTGTAGATCTTTTCGATCATATATCTGGGAGCAGCAACGTAACCGATTCTCCAACCGGTCATGGCAACGCTCTTTGAGAAAGAGTTTACGGTGATGACTCTGTCGGCGATCTCGGCATATTTTGCGAGGCTGATGTTCTTATTGTTATCGAAGAGGATGCACTCATAAACTTCGTCGGAAAGAACTACGACGTCTTCGTGCTTCTTCATCCATTCAACGATGACCTTAGCTTCTTTTTCGGAAAGGATACGTCCGGTCGGGTTGTTGGGGTAGTTGATGATGAGCATCTTTGTCTTTGCGGTGGTAGCGCTCTCAAGTGCTTCCATGGTGATCTCGTAATTCTGCTCATATTTGAGTTCAACGTTTACGGGAGTGCCCGCAGATGCGATGACGATAGGCTCATAAGAAACCCAAGCGGGGTTGAGAATGATGACTTCATCGCCCTTGTTGACAAGTGCGCGAACGGAAAGATAGATAGCGGTTTTTCCGCCGGGGGTAACGAGGATCTCGTTATCTTCAAGCGAAATTCCGTTTTCTTCTTTAAGTTTTTTTGCAATGCGTGCGCGCAAAGCGGGAAGACCCTGGCCTACACGGTAGTGCGTGTCGCCGCCGGTGAGAGCTTTGATACCTGCGCAGGTGATCTTTGCGGGAGTATCGAAGTCCGGTTCACCGCCCGAAAGGTTCATAACATCCACGCCGGCAGCTTTCATGTCGGCAGCTTTTTTCATAAATTTCATGGATGCAGAAGGTTTCATGCTGGTGAGATTTTCGTTGAAAACGATGTTGCTCATGATGATTCACACTTTCTTATATAAATATATTTTTAACATCTTAAGAGGGCATTGCCTCTGGTGCAGGTGACAGGACTTGAACCTGCACATCGAAGATACCGGTTCCTAAGACCGGCGCGTCTACCGTTCCGCCACACCTGCGTTATTTTGTGAGCTTCGCATAGGCGCACTCATAATTGATATCATTCTATCACAACCCATGGGGGGTGTCAAGCGATAAGACGATTTTTGGGGGAAATAAAAATATAATATGGTAGATAATATAAAAAAAGTCAAAGATGTGTTGACTAAATCAAGATATGTTTGCTATAATAACAGAATAGATGTAAATGCAACATTATATATATTAGTCAGAGGTAAAACTATGAAATGGATGTCTTTGAATGATTTGAGAGAAGCATATCTCTCATATTTTGAATCAAAAGGCCATTTGAGACTTAAAAGTTTCTCGCTTATCCCGATAAACGATAAGAGCTTATTGCTCATCAACTCGGGCATGGCGCCTATGAAAAAATATTTCACCGGCGAAGAGGAGCCTCCGCGCCACAGGGTCGTCACCTGCCAGAAGTGTATTCGTACACCCGATATCGACAGAGTCGGCAAGACCGCGCGTCACGGTACATATTTCGAGATGCTCGGCAACTTTTCTTTCGGCGATTATTTCAAAGAAGAAGCACTTCCCATGGCTTAGGAATTTTTGACGAAGGTGCTTGAAATACCGAAGGACAAGCTTTGGCCCTCGATCTACGAAAACGACGAGCAGGCATACGAGATCTGGACAAAGAAGATCGGCGTCGATCCCTCACACGTGGTACGCCTGGGCAAAGAGGATAACTTCTGGGAGCACGGCCCCGGTCCCTGCGGTCCCTGCTCCGAGATCTACTATGACCGCGGCGAAAAATACGGCTGCGGCTCGCCCGATTGCAAGCCGGGCTGCGAATGTGACAGATATATGGAGATCTGGAACAACGTTTTCTCGCAGTTCTGCGGCGACGGCTGCGGCAATTATGAAGAACTCAAAACCAAAAACATCGATACCGGTATGGGACTTGAACGTCTTGCCTGCGTTATGCAGGGCGTTGACAACCTCTTTGAGGTCGATACCGTAAGACGCGTGCTCGACCACGTTTGCGAGATCAGCGGTGAAAAGTACGGCGCCGATGCGAACAAGGACGTTTCCATCCGCATAATCACCGACCATATCCGTTCATCCGTCATGATGATCTCCGACGGCGTTCTGCCCTCGAACGAGGGACGCGGATACGTGCTTCGCAGGATCATAAGACGCGCTTTGCGTCACGGTAAATTGCTCGGCATCGACCGCGCATTCCTTTGCGAACTTGCCGACGACGTTATCGCGCTTTCCGAATGTGCATATCCCGAGCTTCGTCAAAAGGACGAATATATCAAGCAGATAATCTCGATGGAAGAGGAAAGATTCGAGGCGACTATCGACGCAGGTCTTTCAATACTTTCCGGAATGATCGAAAATGCCGAAAAATCCAAGGACAAAACGGTTTCGGGCGAAGACGTGTTCAAGCTCTACGACACCTTCGGTTTTCCGCTCGATCTGACGCGTGAGATCGCGGAGGAAAAGGGACTCGGCATAGATGAAGATACATTTAAGGCTTTGATGGATTCTCAAAGAGCGCGCGCACGCGCCGCAAGAGGAGATAACGGCGGTTGGAGCGATTCCTCGAAGACGGAACTTTCAAAACTCCGAAAGACCGTATTTTCAGGCTATGAAACCACCGAAGACGAGGGTTGTGTCATCGCCATTCTTCAAAACGGCGAATTCGTGCAGAGCGCCTGCGGCGGCGAATGTTCCGTTGTGCTTGATAAAACTCCGTTTTACGGCGAGGGCGGCGGCCAGGTAGGCGATACGGGCGTTATTGAAAACGAGGGCGCTACCTTGAAGGTCGTCGATACAAAGAAAACAGACGGCGTATATATCCATATTTGCGAGATCGCCGAGGGTGAGATAAAGACCGGCGACAAGGTCTTTGCAAAGGTAGATTTTGAGCGCAGAAATGCCATTCGCAGAAACCACACCGCAGTGCATCTTTTGCAGGCGGCTTTGAGAAATATTCTCGGCACACACGTCGAGCAGGCGGGATCTTATGTTGACCAAAATCGTCTGCGCTTCGACTTTTCGCATTTTGCCGCCGTTTCGCCGGATGAACTCAAAAAGGCAGAAGACGCGGTCAATCGCGAAATACTCGGAGGCGAAGAGGTCAAGACCGTCGTCACCGATAAAAATACCGCGATGTCGATGGGCGCCATGGCGCTTTTCGGAGAAAAATACGGCGATGAGGTAAGAGTCGTCAAGATCGGTGATTTCTCGACCGAGCTTTGCGGCGGTACTCATATCGACAACGTTTCGAAGATCGGTCTTTTCAAGATCATTTCCGAAAGCTCCGTTGCGGCAGGCGTGCGCAGAATAGAAGCTACGACCGGTACGGGCGTTATGGCTCTTTTAGCTGAAAAAGAAGCGCTCATTTCTGCTTGTGCCGCCGAAATAAAGGCAAACAATCCCGAAGAGATCGCAAAGCGCGCGGGCGTCGTTATGGCGGAACTCAAAGCGGCAAGATCCGAGATCGAGGGCTTGCAGGCATCCCTTGCCAAGGGAGCACTTTCCGATATTGCCGAGGGCGGCGAAAACGTCGGCGCATATTATCTTGTATGCAAAAAGACAAACGGTATCTCCATCGACGCCGTACGCGATGCGCTTGACGGTGTCAAGTCAAGCAAACCGAATGCCGTTTTGGTCGTTTCCTGCGAGAATGACGGCAAGTGCAACCTCGTTTGCTCCGTCGGATGCGATGCCATAAAGAGCGGCGCTAACGCAGGTGCCGTTGTCAAAGCTTTGGCTGCGATCTGCGGCGGCGGAGGCG
>JAGAFQ010000098.1 GCA_017612495.1 Clostridia bacterium | reverse complement strand
CCCCATATAAATCTCGCGCTCGAGGAATATCTTTTTTCAAACGTCAGCGAAGATACGGCTGTATTTTGGATAAATTCCCCCTGCGTCGTCATAGGAAAATTTCAAAATGCTTATGCAGAGGCAAATCTGCGTAAATTGAGAGATGAAAACATTCCGCTTTTGCGCCGTATATCCGGCGGAGGATGCGTTTATCACGACTTGGGAAATCTGAACATTTCGTTCATAAAGCACGGCTCTCACGAAGAGAAAACGGATTTTGCCGCCATGATCATTTCGGTTCTGAAAAAAATCGGAATAGATGCAGATCTCAACGAAAAAGGCGACATTACGCTTTTTTGCAAAAAAATATCCGGCAGCGCGCAGTGCGTCAAGGGCGATAAAACGCTGCACCACTGCACTCTTTTGGTATCGAGCGATCTTGTATCGCTAAAAAACCGTTTATCAAGTGCGCGCGGTGAGATCATATCAAAAGCCGTCAAGTCAATACCGAGCCCCGTTGACAACATAGTTACGTTTTATGAAGACGTTGACATTGAAATGATCAAAAACGCCTTGATAACGGAACTTTGCGACGAAAAACTCGACTTTTGCATAAGCGATGAAATAAAAAAACTCGCCGATGAAAAATACTGCAATTTTGAATGGAATTTCGGCAAATCGCCCGAATTCGTTCAAAAGATCAGCGAAAACGGCGAGATGTATGAGGTTGCCGTCAAAAACGGCATTATAAAAGCATTTGAATCAAGCGATCTGAAATTCAAAGCGTTTTCGGATACACTTTCCGGATGCCGCTTCGATATCGATGACGTTGAAAAAGCAAGCCGTGAGCTTGCGCATATCTTGTTTTTGTGAGGTAAGAAAAATGAAAGAAAAAATAACGATGCCCAAACTTTCAGACAGAATGGAAAAAGGTGTTTTGGTCGCCTGGGATAAAAACGTAGGCGATGAAGTCAAAAAAGGCGAAGTTCTTTTCGAGGTCGAGACCAATAAGGTCGTCAACGAGATAGAAGCGCCGTGCGACGGCGTTATAACCGACGTCTATTTCGAAGAAGGCGATGCAGTCGAAGTCGGAAAAACCATCGCCGAATATGAGGTCAAATAATGCCGCAGTTCGAGAAAAAGCCCGAATGGCTTAAAAGTAAATTCAACAGAGATGCCGTAAACGTGGTCGCAAAGCTCTTATCAGACTTAAAACTGAACACCGTTTGCAAGGAAGCAAACTGCCCAAATCTCGGCGAATGCTTTGAAAAGCACACGGCGACGTTTATGATCTTGGGCAGTCAGTGCACACGAAACTGCCGTTTTTGCAACGTCGTTCACGGAGCGCCCCAAAAAGTTGATCCCGAAGAGCCTAAGCATCTTGCCGAGGCGGCAAAAAAACTGAACTTGCGTCACGTTGTCATAACGAGCGTCACAAGAGACGACCTTGCCGACGGCGGCGCTATGCAGTTCGCCGAATGTATTTACGAACTTAAAAAACTTGATCCCGCCCCCACAGTCGAAGTGCTCATACCCGATATGAAGGGCGATAAAGCTGCCCTTGATATCGTTATCGCGGCAAAGCCCGAGGTCATAAATCACAACGTCGAAACGGTGCCCTCGCTCTACTCTGCCGTACGTCCCGAAGCTGACTATAAGCGCTCTCTTGACGTTTTGCGCTACGTAAAAGAAAAAGCGCCGGACATTCGCACGAAAACCGGCATCATGGTGGGCCTTGGCGAAACGAAAGCAGAAGTCTTTTCGCTTATGGATGACGTTTTGGCAACGGGCTGCGATATTTTCACGATAGGTCAGTATCTGCGCCCGTCCGAAGAGCACGTGCCCGTGCGCGAATACGTACGTCCCGAAGTGTTTGACGAATATAAGCAAACGGCGCTCGAAAAAGGCTTTTCTTTCGTTGCGTCAAGTCCGCTCGTACGCAGTTCTTACCGCGCAGGCGAAGCCTTGGCGACGGAGGAAATGAAATGATCTACGTTGACGCACACACATCCGATACCTATCTTAATTTCGGCTGCGAATATTACTTTGCCACCGAAAAACGCCTTGACGACACCGTTTTTATGCTTTGGCAGACGACTCCCACCGTCATGGTCGGCAAATATCAGAATGCGCTTGAAGAGATCAACGCGGAATACGTTGAAAAAAGCGGAATAAACGTCGTCAGACGTATGTCGGGCGGCGGTGCCATCTACACCGATCTCGGCGGCTGGCAATATACGTTTATCACCCCGAATTCCGACAAGACCATCGAGTTCGACAAATACATAGGTCCGATAATCGATGCCATAAAAACTCTCGGCATAACGGCAAAATTCAACGGCAGAAACGATTTGATCATCGACGACAAAAAGTTTTCGGGTACCGCACAGTATATACATAACGGCTATACGGTGCATCACGGCTCACTTCTCTTTTGCACCGACATTGAAGAAATGGTAAGATCCACCACTCCGTCAGATCAGAAAATCATTTCAAAGGGAATTCAATCGGTCCGCGACAGAGTGACGAACATAAAAGATCATTTGAGCACCGATATTTCTTCTGAAGAATTCAAAAAATTGATCGTCGATTATATTATGGGCCACAAGGCAAACGAATATGTTTTGACAAACGAAGATAAAGAACGCATCAGCGCGCTTGCAGATAAGCATTTTCGCGGCTGGAAAAATGCCTTCGGCTCTTCCCCGGCGTTTTCTCTTGAAAGATCCCGCCGCTTCGAGGGCGGCACGGTAAGATTCCGCTTTGACGTCAAAAAAGGCATTATTACGAACTGCAAAATTGACGGGGACTTTTTCGGTACCGGAATAGAGCTCATTGAAAAAGCGCTTATCGGAACAAGCTATAACAAAGCGGATATTTCGGCATCCCTTGACAAGATCGCAGACGAAATATCCATATATCGCATAGACAAAAACGATTTAGTCTCGGCTGCCATAGACTGACAAACCAATATTTGCACCGAAAGAAAGGTTTTGCAAAATAAAACTCAAGTTCGATGTTGAAAACAAATTTCAGCCCGACCCGTATGTCATTTGCGAAGACGGAAACGAAGAAGGCACGGGACACAACTACGTTTTGGAGTATAAAGATCAATTATACGTCGTCTATCACGGCAGAGACTATAAGAAGGCCGAGGTCGACGGCAGAACGGCGAGAATATGCAAGCTTTTCGCCGAAAACGGTGAATTGAGGATAGAAAAATTATGACGTATGCCGAAAAATGTTCAAAGTTTGCAGAATATATAAACGAAAGCAAACACACCGTCTTTTTCGGAGGTGCCGGAGTTTCGACCGAAAGCAGTATGAAAGATTACCGCAGTGAAAACGGACTTTATAACACCGTCAATGATTTCGGCTATTCCCCCGAAACGATCTTGAGCCGCTCATTCCTTGAAAAACATCCGGACATATTCTATAAATTCTTCTCTGAATATTTCTTTTGCGACGTTTTGCCGAATGACGCGCACAAGACTCTTGCAAAGCTCGAAGCGTCAAAAAAGCTGCAAGCCGTGATCACTCAAAACATCGATATGCTTCATCAGAGAGCAGGCTCGAAAAATATAATCGAACTTCACGGAAATATGAGCCGCTATCACTGCCACAAATGTAATATGCAAAACGACAAAGCAAGAGACACTGCCGCTCGCGGAGAAATACCGTATTGCAAAAACTGCGGCGGTGTTTGCAGACCCGATATAATCCTATACGAAGAAGCGCTTGACAGCAGCGTAATAGATAAGGCGATAAACGAAATATCACAGGCAGAGCTTTTGATAATCGGCGGCACTTCCCTTTGTGTTTATCCCGCAGCCGGATTTTTAAGATATTTTCGCGGCAAGCACATCGTATTGATCAATAAATCGGCAACAAATTACGACAGCAGCGCCGATATAGTCTTCTCGGAAAGCATCGGCAAAGTTCTAAAAGACGTTTACGAAAAAATATAAAACCGTTTGCAAAAAGCAAACGGTTTTTTCTTCAAATAAATATGGTGACTGCGGCACATAAAACAAGCAAGAAGCCGAAATTCAAAAGCGAAAAAGTCAATATGTAACGCTTGATGCCGCCCGGGTCACGCTTTGAATATTCGCGAAGCGTGATAAGGCTCGCCAAAGATGCGATAAATGTGCCGACACCGCCGATGTTGACGCCGCGAAGCAAAGAGGCATAGTCATCTGTGAATGCCGACAGCAATATAGCAGACGGGACATTGCTGATGCATTGGCACGATGCGACGCTGAACAAAAACGTGTTCTTCGACAAAAGCGACTGCAAAAAATCGCGTACCGCCCCTATACGCGCCAAATTGCCGGAGAAAACGAAGAATGCGGCAAAGGTGCAAAGCAGCGGATAATCGACAGATAAAAGCGATTTTGAGTCGATCATGAGCAAAACGGGTATGATTATTATCAAGCCGTAATAATAAGGAATAGAGCGGAAAACGACCGCGATGGCGACGGCGAAAAGTATCGAATATATCACCGCTTTTTTCACGTCGAGTTTAACGGTCTCTTCGGGTAATTTCATTTTTTCGGGTTTGACGAACAAGCAGCATACTATTATCAAAACAGTCGATATGCAAAACGGAAACAGCATTATTGAAAAGAACTCGCCGTTTGGGATATTGAATCTGCTGTAAAGGTAGAGATTTTGCGGATTTCCGAACGGAGTCAGCATTCCGCCGAGATTTGCGGCGATGTTCTGCATCGTGAACGTAAAAGCCATATATTTGTGCATCTTCGTTGCATCGAGAACGAAAAAGCCGAGAGGCAGAAACGTCAAAAGAGCCATATCGTTGGCTATCAGCATCGAGCCGATAAAAGTGATCATAACGATCGCCAGAACGCACATTCTGACCGTTTGAAAAAACTCGACGATCTTTCTTGCGAGTATGTAGAAATAGCTTATATTCTGAAACGCGCAAACGACCGCCAAGACGCAAAAGAGGCAGGTCAGCACACGAAAATCGAAATAGCCGAGATATTCACTGTCGGGCGGAATGAAAAAGCAGGTAACGGTCGCCGCGATGAGCGCTATGCAAAGCACGGTATTTTTTTTGAGAAAATTTTTGAACACCGTCATAAAATCACCTCCGAGCTGAAAAGAACGCCGCTTGAGTATAGCACAACTGCACGGATAAAACAACAGTATTTTTAATAAAAAAGGGAAAACCGCAAGTGGATTGTGCGCATTTCGGCGCACTTTGTATTATTAGCATTTTTCATTTTTGTTAAAAACGGCATAAATTCTCATCATTTTTGCATATTTATTTGAAATTTTGTATTGAAATCGCAGTTATAATATGTTATAATTTTTGTACCAAATATTACGGAGGTAATTTTATGAATTCCTTATGGCTTTGGTTGTCAGCCGCAGTTTGCCTTTTGGCGTTTATTTATGTCGCTGTCAACTATTTTCGCATCAAAAAAATGAATGAAGGCACAGACCGTATGGTCAAAATGAGCGCCATCATTCGTGAAGGTGCAAATGTCTTTTTAAAAAAAGAATTCACGACCATCGCAATTGTAATTGTCATTTTGGCAGTTCTCTTCTCACTTTTTATTGAAAAATGGAGCGGACTTACCTACATACTCGGCGCACTTATGTCAAGTATCGTTTGTATTCTCGGTATGAAGAGCGCAACTTACGCAAACGTCCGTACTGCCAACTGTGCAAGAGAAACTCGCTCTATCGGCAAAACCGTTAAGGTCGCTCTTTGCGGCGGCTCGATAAGCGGTATCAGCGTTCAGGCATTTGGTCTTATCGGTCTTATCATCATCGTTCTTGTAAGCGGTGTTGGTCCCCAAGAGCTTGAAACCCTGACCGGCTACGGCCTTGAAAACTTAAAAGCATATAACGGCGGCGGATTTTTCAATATTGCCGCTTTACTCACAAACACATCCGTTATGAGAATAACGACCTATTCTCTCGGCTGCTCAACGGTCGCAATGTTCAACCGTGTTGCAGGCGGTAACTACACCAAAGCTGCAGATATTTCGGCAGATATCCTCGGCAAGATCAGAAACGATCTGCCCGAAGACGACAGCCGCGTGCCTAACGTAATCGCCGACTTTATCGGCGATAACGTCAACGACATCGCCGGCAACTGCTCTGACCTTTTGGAAAGCTTCGTTGCCACCATGGCGGCTACCATCGTCGTTGCCATTTCACTTTTGAGCAATTCGGAAATTCTCAACATGACTGCCGATTTCTTCAAGGCATCATATTCGTTCCCGCTTGTCGTTGCAGGTGGCGGTCTTTTGAGTTGCCTTATCGGTATGATCTTCGCTTCGGTCAAGAAAATGGGCGATGATCCGTCGAAAGAACTCAACCTCTCTACCTATATTTCAGCAGGAATCACAGTCATTGCTTCTTTGGGAATCAGCTATATGGCTTTCGGCTCCACAAGCGCAGAGCTTTTCAAAGAGATCGGCTTCAAGATCGGCTGGATCTCACCTTGGGTCTGTGCCGTTTTGGGAATCGTCAGCGGTGTTGCCATCGGCATCATCACCGAATACTACACCAGCGCCGATCATAAACCCACAAAAGAGATCGCAGATTATGCGACCGAAGGTGAAGCGTTCGTTATCACCAAGGGCGATGCAGTAGGCTCACGTTCATGCCTCTATCCGATTTTGATAATCGGTGCGTCGCTTTTGATCTCGGGTCTTCTCTGCTCAACATACGGCATCGCCGTTGCTGCACTCGGTATGCTCTCATTCGTCGGCACAACGGTATCTATCGATGCATTCGGTCCTATCGCAGATAACGCGGGCGGTCTTGCAGAATCCTGCCACCTCGAACCCGAAGTACGCGTTATCACGGACAAGCTTGACTCCGTAGGCAATACCACCGCCGCTATCGGCAAAGGCTTTGCTATCGGCGCTGCCGCTTTCGCAACGGTATCTTTGATCGTTGCATACGTTTCAAACTACGCTTCATTCGGCATCGATATCCCCGCTATCGACAATTTCGTTGCGATAGCAGGTTGTATCGTCGGCGGTGCGCTTATTGAATTCTTCTCGGCAGTTCTTACCGATAACACCATTCGCTCGGCAAAAGAGCTTGCCGACGTCGGAGATAAACAACTCTCCGATCCTGCAATTTTGGCAGGTCAAAAAGATCCCGATTACAACGAACTCGTTCGTTTGGCAACCGCATCGGCTCTTCGCCGTATGCTCTTCCCGTCCGTTATCGCCATTGCCGTTCCGCTTATCGGCGGTGCGATCTTCGGCGTTAACTTTGTCGTAGGTATTTTGCTCGGTGCAACGGTCGTTGCCATTCCGAGAGCTATCTTTATGGGCAACTCCGGCGGTGCATTTGACAATGCTAAAAAGTATATCGAATGCGGCGGTATTCCCGGTCACGGCAAAGGCTCGGCGGCTCACAAGGCGGCAGTTACGGGCGATACAGTCGGTGATACGAGAAAAGACGTTGTCGGTGTTGCACTCGATATCTTCATCAAGATGATCTCCACCGTTGCAACTACCCTTTTCGCTCTTATCGTTCTTTTGAACGGCTTCATCGGTATTCTTTGATATAAGTTTAAAGCCGACCGAAATTCGGTCGGCTTTTTATTTATCTTTATTGACACGGCGTTAATTATTTGATAGAATATCACAGTACCGCAAGCGGGCGGACAATGCAGGTCTGTTTTTGAATTGATTAACTGAATATTGAATCGAGATGTAGCGCAGTTGGTAGCGCGCCTGCTTTGGGAGCAGGATGCCGCAGGTTCGAGTCCTGTCATCTCGACCAAAAACGGAGCGGAGTCCTTTGGGCTCTGCTCTGTTTTTTATTTGATAAATATCGAGCGGCGGCATTCTGCGAAAAAAGCGGGCGCCTGCTTTGGGCGTTTTTGCCGAGCGCTGCCTGCGGCAGATAGAGCGACGGCGAAAACGGTGCAGCGGTCAAAATTTTGAGCCGGCTTTTGCGGCGATAAAATTTTTGGTACCGCAAACGGCGGCTGTGCCGAGGATGCGCAGGCTATATACCTGCCTTTTGCTTTATGCGGATAATATATACTTTTCTCATTTATCATCCTTACCGCACAAATGTTTTACCACCGTAATAATCGGAACGAACAGCACGCCGGCAACGGGCCATACGATCCATGTAAATTTCCAATCGTTCGAAATAAAGCTCCACGCAAGATAGCCACCCGTCGCCAAGCACCAATAGATACTGCTTACAGCATCAACGGCGGATTCAGCGGCTTTGCTTTTTTGCTTTTCTGTTTTACAAAAATCACCCTCTTGCAGCAGGATCTCATAGCTCTCGTTGATCAGCGCAACACGAACGATCATAAATACGCCGATCGCAACAATGCAAAGCAGCAATGCCGCCATAGATACGACCAAAGCATCCGCATCGCTTATCAGTGCGGCAAATATCAGCGGGACCGGCGACAAAATGCAAAGACCGACACCGCAAGACAGATATTTTATATATACAGTTCCATAGGCTTTCTTTTTCTCTTTGACAAGTCCCGATACGCCGTATGCGGTTTCAAAGGGCTCTTTTTTCAGATAATCGAATCGTTCGGTTTTTCCGGCATAGAAAATAAAAAGAAAGACTGCTATGGCAATAAAAAGAAAAAGCTGCAAAAGTCCGATAACGACTGCAACAGTCTCGGTGATACCTGCGATATTCGCTCCCGAAAGACCTGAAAGGAATATCAAAAGTACGGGGCTAAGGATGCACAAAAGCACACCGAATGCCACCGTTTTGCTTTGCTCTGCTTCTGTTTTCATAAAAACATTTGCTTCTTCCATTGAGACACGGCGCACCGTACTGATAACATCGTATTCGCACGAGCCTTTTCGCTCCGGCTCCATTTCATCTTTCAAAAGATAGTCGGTGCTGACAGAAAACAATTCCGACATCAGAATGATTTTCTGTAAATCGGGAATAGACTGTGCGCTCTCCCATTTGGAGACCGCCTGCCTGGAAACCGACAGTTTTTCAGCAAGTTCCTCCTGCGAAAGCCCGAGCTTTTTTCGCTCTTCGATAATTTTATCTGCTAAAATCATTTTTGTGTTCCTCCTATGATTTGATGGTAATATTGTAGCATTTTTTGCGGTTGCACACCACCAAGCAGGGCTTGCAATATGTCAAACGGCAGTTGCACTTATAAAAATTATTCTTTTAACTCTCGCAAATCGGAAAACTTGTCACTGCAAATGAATGCCGATTTCGTGCTTATCGTCAACGCCTTAAAAAAGCACCCGACTTTCGGTCGGGTGTTTTATCATATTTTTAATCACAAAGTTTTACGAACTCGTCTATCTCGTCGGAAAGGATCTTGAGTGACGAGCGCCAGAAGTTCACATCCGAAACGTCGATACCGGCGACCTTTGCCGCGCCCTCGACGCTCGTGACGCCCGTTGCACGCAGAAGTTCTTTATAGAGCGGCACGAATTTTTCGCCGTCTTCAAGATACTTTGCATAAAGACCGCGGGCAAAGAGTCCGCCGAATGCGTACGGGAAATTGTAAAAGCTTAGTCCGCCGATATAATAATGAGATTTGCATACCCACATATACGGGTGAAGCGTCTTTTCGTCAAGTCCGTTACCGTATGCACGTTTTTGCGCATTTGTCATTATCTTGCAAAGCTCATCTGAAAGCAAAAATTCATCTGCTCTGCGCTCAAAGACTTCGGTCTCGAAATAATAACGCGAGCAAATATCGCAGATGATCTGCGCGGCATCCATAAGCTGACTTTCGATAAGCGCGCGCTTTGCTGTCTTATCGGTCTCGGATTTGATGATCTCATTCATGGCAACGACCTCGTTAAAGGTCGATGCGGTCTCTGCGACCTGCATTGACATATCGGTGTTGAGAATCGAGTTCTTGGTAAGGCAACGGGCGTGGAAAGCATGTCCGAGCTCGTGAGCCAGGGTAACGACGTCGCCGAGTGCACCGTCGTAATTCGTCAAAATGCGGCATTGCCTGATGGGGTGCAGATCGGCGCAGAAAGCACCGCCGACTTTGCCGTCATGCGGGAAGAAGTCGATCCACTCATTGTCAAATGCCTCTCTTATCATTTCGGATTCTTCTTTATCGAATTTTGCAAAAAGCGAAACGAGATAATCGCGGCACTCCTCGGTAGTGAATTCTCTGTCATTGCCCTCAATGGGAGCAAACATATCATACCACGGCAAAGCGCCGTCGTAGCCCAAAAGTTTAGCCTTGGCGCGCAGATACTCCCAGAATTTCGGCAGATATTCGCCGATCGCCGTCATCAGTGCATCGAGAGTTTCCCTTTTCATATTTGAATTTTCGAGGGTTTCGTCAAGGGGAGATTTATAGCCGCGCAGTTTGCAGCGATTGATGACCTCAAGTTTTAAGGAATTGAGCGAAAAGGCAACGCTGTCTTTTATCTTCTCATAAGCGGCGATTTCGGCGTCATAAGCGCGGCGGCGGACGTCGGCATCCTTATCGTATGCCTTATTGCGAATATCCGAAAGATTCGTTTTTTTGCCGTCATAATCGACCGATAAGGTGGATGTAAGATATCCCTGCAAGTCGCTCCATGCGCGCGAGCCGCTGATCTCATATAAGCTGAGCGCACTCTCAACGTCCGGCGAAAGCGTGTGCTTGCTCTTCTCTTTTATGTTATGAAGATAGAATTCGTGTTCTTTGAGCAAAGCATCGGAGTTTATAACGCCGTCAAGATCTTCAAAAGAGGCAACGAGGTTTACGAACTTGGCATTCGCGCCGGATGCCGCCGCAAGCATTGACGAGATCTTGCCGATAGCCGCAGTCGCCTCGCCGTCGGAGGTATTGACGCTTTGGCGAAGATCGGCATACGACATAAGCGTTGTCGAGAGCTTTGCAATATCGAGATTTATATTGACGAGTTTTACGAGCGACTCTTTCGTTTTTGGGCAGTTATCGACGAATTTATCATATTCGGCGATATCGGAATCGAGCTTTTGCATATCGGACGTGAATTTTTCGTCGTCAAAGCCTTTGTAAAGCGCGTCAAGTGACCATTCTTTATTCATTGCGTTTATCCTTATTTTTCGATAGTAAGAATATCGGTAAAGCCGGTTATGTCAAATACTTCCATAATATCGGCATTTGCACCGCATACCTTCATTTTGCCTTGTGTATTCATTATCTTTTGAGCGGCAAGGATGACTCTGAGTCCCGCAGATGAAATATATTCAAGTGCAGAAAAGTCGAATGTCAGATCGTCGATGCCGTCAATAGATGCCTTGAGCTCTTTTTCAAGTTCGGGAGATGTTGTTGTGTCGAGACGGCCTTCAAGAGCGAAAGTGAGTGCGCTTTTGTTTTGAGTCTTTGTGATTTTCATAATCTTCTCCTAAAATTCAAGTGTATTTACTGTTTTTAATAAGCTTTCAATGTTTTGTATGCCGACTTCGATATTTTTATTATAAAGCTCGCTTCCCTTTTCTCCGTGGCGAAGCGTATGGCGCACGAGCCTTACATAACTTAAAAGTTTTACTTTGTCATCAACTTCGTTTATTCTGTCTTTGTCGTCTGTGCCGAGATATTTTCGGAGGAAAATATCCCAGAACTTCGTTGCCAAAGCAAAAGGCATAGACAAGAAGTTTTCGACGACGGTATTGTCAACACATCCGAGTGTGATAAATGCACTGCAAATCGTGGCAAGTTCAAAAATGGGATGACCGTAGGAAAGTGTATCCATATCGATTATCATCGTTTCGCCGTTTTGCATCATTATATTGTTGGTGTGATAATCGCAGTGAAGCATCTTTAACGGCTCGGGGACTGCTTCTACAAGCGCTTTGAGCTTGTTATAGGTATCGGCGCTTATAACATCGCGTATCATATCTACCCAAGCTTCGGAAATATATGATTTTACCGGAGGCATATCGCTCGGCAAAACCTCGGTGGAATGGATCTTGCGCAGCAGTGAAGCCGCAAGATCTGCATATTTATCGACATTATCGGGATCTTCGGCGATGAGCTGCGAAAATGATTTGGCATTCAAAAGTTCAAACACCGAGCCGTAAGCGTCGCCGACTTTGACGATATCGTAGGAAATGACGGTGGGCACACCGAGTATGAATGCGCGGCGCGCAAGTTCTCTTTCGCGCTTTATATCGGGCAGACAGTCTGGGCTTTTATAGACCTTGACGATGGTATCGTCGTTATATCTGTAAACGGTGCCCTTTGCGCCTTTGCCGATGATCTTACAACCGTCAACGGAAATCGTGCGATAAGCCTTCTCGATCTCGATCATTTCAGAAAAGCCCGTCATTTCAAATATCTCATAGACATCTGACGAAACGTTTTTTACCGAAAGCGAGGGATTTTCCTTTCGTATCTTGAGCACGACTCGAAGTCCGGCAGAAGAAATATATTCGAGCTTTTCGGCATCGAGTATGATCTTCGAAAATGTGTTTTGTGCAATGATGGCACAAATCTCGGAATCGACGGCGGGGGAAGAAACGGAATCGATCCTGCCCTCCAAATATACGGTCAAAACATCGTTTTCAACATTAAATCTCATTTTAAATCTCCAAATCAGAAAATATTTTATTCATCAAATCGACGTACTCGTCATACGCCTCATATTCGGAAAGTTCCGACAATGCTTTTGCGATGGAACGATAATACCAAGCCTGGATCTTCGGATCCTTTTGGTGAAAGTGCTGCCACATCTCGTTGCCGAGTTTTCGGTATATGCGGTAATAAGAGCGCATATTCGAGAGTTTGTCGCCGAGCCACAATATTCGAACGTCACGGTCTTTTGTCTTTTGCAAAGTCAAAATCGTTTGCTCTTTTCTTGCAAGCCACGAATCTTCCGGGCTCTTCTCGGCGCATTTGTCTTCAGTCTCGGTCATTACCAAGAGCGCAACGCGTCTGCCGAACTTTTTTTCGATCTCGTCGAGCGTTGCATCGGAATCTTCAACGGTATCATGCAGCAGAGCCGCCGCCAAAACGTTTTCGTCTGACGTCATCGTGCTGACGATCGAAGCAGCCTCAAACGGATGCAAAATATACGGAGCATCGGAAAATTTTCTTTTTTGCCCGTCGTGTTTTTGTATGGCAAACATCAAGGCATCATTAAAAAGACTGATAATATCACCCGATTCCGTATAAAAATAGATTATATGTATAAGGTAACACAACACCGATCAAAAATCAATATTATATATAAAATCCGTTGTTGCGACATCTAAATGTCAAAAAAGTTTTTCTTTTATTTTCAGCAGTTTTATGATATAATCGTAAAAACAGAACGTTGCCAAAGGAGGTCACTCGATATGAAAAGGACGATACCGCTCATAATTCTTTGTCTTTTTATGCTTATTTCCTGCGCAACGGTCAAAATAAACGATCCGCCGTCATCTGAAAAGATCAAATCGAGCGACGAGCCGACATCGTCTGATGACCTGCCCGTCGTAGGCGAGCCGACGATCCCGCAATTTCGCACTCT
>JAGAFQ010000097.1 GCA_017612495.1 Clostridia bacterium | reverse complement strand
CCCAAAAACTGAATTTCGGGGCTCCCCTCGGCGCGAGAGCTCGCTCTGCTCGCCAAAAAGGAGTTTTTACGGCGGCAGAGCCGCCATAAAAACGGATTTCATTCAATATTTGCTTTTTCAAAACAGTTTTGCAATTGACTGATATTATTTTGTCCATCTGACCGACGAGCCGCACGGAAGCGCTCCGCCGGAGGCGCTCACGGGCAGAGCGAGATCTTGGGCATCGCTCTTGCCGCCGTATTTTTTGCCGATCGTGATATCGACAAGATAAGCCATGGCAGAGGCTGAAAGTCCCGTTGTATAGGAATTGAGCAAAAAGAATAAGGGCTCATCGGATAAGACCTGCAAAGAAAGGTCAATAAGCTCGCATATCTGGTCTTCGAGTTTCCATACCTCTCCCCTCGGTCCCCTGCCGTATGAGGGGGGATCCATAATGACGGCGTCGTATTTGTTGCCGCGTCTTATCTCTCTTTCCAAAAACTTTTTGCAGTCATCGACGATATAGCGTATGGGCGCATCTTCAAGACCCGAAAGCTTGGCATTGTGCTTTGCTCTCTCGACCATGCCTTTTGAAGCATCGACGTGGCAAACCGATGCGCCTGCCTTTGCGGCGGCGACGGTCGCGCCGCCCGTATAGGCAAAGAGGTTGAGCACTTTAACGGGTCTTTGCGCACGCAAAATGAGATCGGAGAACCAATCCCAATTTGCCGCCTGCTCGGGAAAAAGACCGGTGTGCTTGAAGCCCATGGGAGAGATCTCGAATTTCATATCTTTATATGAAATATTCCAGCAATCGGGGATGTTTTTCAAGACCCATCCGCCTCCGCCGCCGTTTCTCTTATAACGGGCATCGGGCTTTTCCCAAAGCGGATGCTCTTTTTTGTCTTTCCATATTATCTGCGGATCGGGGCGTACCAAAATATACTTGCCCCATCTTTCAAGGCGCTCGCCGTCTGACGTATCAAGCAGCTCATAATCGCGCCATAAATCTGCCAAAAACATTGTAAAATTCCTTTTTTATAGTTTTTTGACCACTTCGGCTATTTTTTCGCCGAGTGCTTTTATCTTTTCAACGTCCTCGCCCTCGAGCATAATGCGAATAAGCGCTTCGGTACCCGACGGACGAAGAAGTATCCTGCCGTTTTCGCCGAGATAGTCGCTGACCTTTTTGACCTCGTTTTTAAGGTTTTCATCGGTCTTTGACTTTTGCTTTTGTTCATCCGTTGCCGCAACGTTTATTGATACCTGCGGTAAGGGTGTCATTATCGAGAAAAGTTCAGACGACGTCTTTTTGTATGCGGATAAGATCGAAAGGATAAAAGCCGCCGTCATCTCGCCGTCGCCCGTTGTGGCGTAATCGGAAAGAATGATATGACCGGACTGCTCTCCGCCCACCGAGAAATCGCCCTCTATCATACGCTGAAGCACGTATCTGTCGCCGACTGACGTCGTTTCGATATTTATGCCGTTCTTATCTGCCATTTTGAAAACTCCGAGGTTCGAGAGGCAGGTGACGACGAGGGTATTATTTTTTAATTTGTTCTGCTTTTTGAGTTCGACCGAAAAGAGCGACAGTATCTTATCGCCGTCGATCTTCTCGCCGTTTTCGTCAACGCAAAGACAACGGTCTGCATCGCCGTCAAAGGCGATACCGATATCATATCCTTCTGCCTTGACGCGGGCTTTCAACATATCGAGCTCGGTCGAGCCGCATTTGTCATTGATATTCGTTCCGTTCGGCATATCGCTCATAAAATCGTATGTAACGTTTCCGTTTGATACAAAAATATCTTTTGCCGTAGCAGAAGCCGAGCCGTTTGCAAGGTCGATAAGAACTCTTCTGGGCATATCGAATTTTTCGGGCAGCAAAGCTTTGATATGGTTTTGATAATCTTCTTTTGCTCCGTCAAGCGCATATACTCTGCCGATTTCGTCACGGCTGACCGTTTCGGCTTTCGTATTGCCCAAAATGATATCTTCGATTTGGTATTCAAGTTCGTCGTCAAGCTTATATCCGCGCGACGAGAAGACCTTTAAGCCGTTATATTCCCATTTGTTGTGCGATGCCGAGATCATAACGCCGGCATCGGCGCCGTTTTTGCACACAAGATATGCGACAGCCGGGGTAGGCACTACACCCAAAAGCACCGCGTCTGCACCGGATGCGCAAAGACCCGATGACAAGGCACACTCGAGCATATCGCCGCTGAGTCTTGTATCCTTGCCGATGAAAACACGCATTTTTTCGTTTTTGTTTTTAAGCACGTTGCCTATCGCAACTCCGAGTTTATAAGCAGTTTCTGCGGTAAGAGTATCTCCGGCGATCCCGCGAATGCCGTCTGTTCCGAACAGTCTTCCCATAATCATTCTCCTTTATCAAACATTGATTGCTGTAAAAGTCCTTTATCCTTTTGCACGTATTCGATGCCCAAATGCTCATAGGCAAGGCGCGTTACCTGCCTGCCGCGAGGTGTTCTTGTCAAAAAGCCTATCTGCATAAGATAAGGCTCGATGACGTCCTCTATCGTTATCGCTTCTTCACCGAGAGTTGCGGCAAGCGTTTCGATGCCCACCGGTCCGCCGTCATAGTAATTGATTATCGCCCTTAAAATTTTTCTGTCGGTATTGTCAAGTCCGAGCTCATCAATTTCCAAAAGTTTGAGCGCTTCTTTTGCGATCTTAAGATCGATCACACCGTTGCCCTTGACCTGCGCAAAATCGCGCACACGCTTTAAGAGTCGGTTTGCGACACGGGGCGTTCCGCGTGAACGGGATGCGATCTCCATGGCACCATCGGAATCTATCGGTACGTTCAAGATAGATGCCGAACGGGTGACTATCTTGCAAAGCTCGTTTGGCGTATAGAGTTCAAGACGCAGATGTAAACCGAAACGGTCGCGCAGAGGCGTCGTTAGCTGTCCTGCTCTTGTGGTCGCGCCGATAAGCGTGAATTTTGCAAGAGGCAGACGTATGCTTCTTGCGGCGGGGCCTTTGCCGATTATTATATCGAGCGTATAGTCCTCCATTGCCGGGTAAAGAATTTCTTCAACGGGTCTTGCCAAACGGTGTATCTCGTCTATGAACAATACGTCGCCGTCGGCAAGGTTGGTCAAAAGCGCCGCCAGATCGCCCTGTTTTTCAATGGCAGGTCCGCTCGTGACCTTTATATTCGAGCCCATTTCAGATGCGATTATGACCGAAAGCGTGGTCTTGCCAAGGCCGGGAGGTCCGTATAAAAGAACGTGGTCAAGCGCTTCGCCGCGATTTTTCGCCGCTTCTATGGAGATGCGCAAATTATCCTTAACTTTTTCCTGACCTACGTATTCGTCTAAGGTTTTCGGTCTTAAACCGTGCTCGATCTCACTGTCTTCGCCGGAATATTCAGTTGTAATAAGACGCTCGTTTACGATTCCGTTTTCAAAATCAGAGCCGCTGTATGCTTCATCTATCACGAACATATACCCCCCGAATTATTTTGCAAGTTTTGCCAAAGACATACGGATCATTTCTTCGACGTCTTTGGACGTATCGACGTCTTTCAAGGCAAAAAGCGCTTCGCTTCTCGAATATCCGAGCACCAAAAGTGCGTTTTCAGCCTCCGAAAGTTTGCCTCTGTCCTGCGGTGTTGCCTTTTTATCGGTGCTTTGAGGAGGTAAGACCTTTGCCATTTTGTCGCGGAGTTCCAGAATTATTCTGCCCGCGGTCTTGGCGCCGATGCCCTGCGCGCGCGATAATGAGGCGATATCTTCCATCGAAACGATCTTTGAAAGATGCTCCGGCGTGTATGCCGAAAGAATGCTCATCGCCGCTTTCGGTCCGACACCCGAAACGCTTATAAGAAGCTTGAAAGCGTCAAGCTCGTCTTCGCCTGCAAAACCGAACAGATCAAGACCGTCCTCGCGGACGTTGAGATAGGTGTATATTTTGGTTTCTTCGTCGCCCACTCTGCACTTTGCAAGCGTCTGCGCGCTCACAAGGGCATAATATCCGACGCCGTTCGATTCTATAACGACGGCGCTCGGCATGGTTTCGGTGATAATTCCTTTAATATAGCGAAACATCGGCAAAAACTCCTCCGTTAGATTTTTTGATTGAAATAGTCCTTGATTTTTGATTGAGAGCAATGCGCGTGGCAGACCGCCAGTGCCAAAGCATCTGCGGCATCATCGGGTTTCGGCGGTTTTTCAAGCCCGAGCATCATTGTCACCATTGTGATGACCTGCTTCTTTTCGGCTCTGCCGTAGCCTACGACCGATTGCTTCACTTGAAGAGGCGTATATTCGCCGTAGGGCAGATTGTTCTGCCTTGCCGCCAAAAGTATGACTCCCCTTGCCTCGGCAACGGTAATACCCGTTGTGATATTCGTATTGAAAAACAGTTCTTCTATCGCCATTTCGTCGGGAGAAAACCTGTTTATGAGTTCGCATATACCCGTGTGGATCTGCAAAAGTCTTTCTTCGAGCGGCAACCCTGCCTTTGTTGACACGGTGCCGTAAGCAAGCGTTTGAAAGTTTGTGCCCGAAACCTTGATAACGCCGTATCCGACGGTCGCAAGTCCCGGGTCGATACCGAGAATTATCACTTTTCGCCCTTTGCCTCCTCGCTCAAAATATCATAAAAGCCTACGGTCTCAAAACGCGGCGCGAAAAATTTAAGATAGCAAACGAAAGCAGATATATCGCCGCCGCTTGATTTGAACGTGCAGTCGTAAACATATCTCATATCATCGTATGCATACGCGCTCGGAGTTGAATTTATCTTGATAAGTGAGAAGCCGAGATCGTTTGCGCTCGATATGAGGCGGCAAAGCGATGAGGGGTCTGTGCTTATCGAAAACTCGGCAAGATATGACGGTAAATTCAGCCAATCAAAATTAAGATCTCTCGATACAAGAGCGAAGACGGTCGTTGAATCATCATCGCTGATTATCTTGCACTCGGCATTGATCTTCAAATCGTAGCGCATAATGAGTGAGTAAAAATTCGCAAGGCTGCCGTCTTTTGAGTTCTCTATGGGCAGAATGCCGTATTCGGCATTTCCGTAACAGAGCGCTTCGCACACATTCATAATGCTTTCGGAATATACGGCATTCGGTTTGCGAAGCAATTTTGAAAACTGCTTATATGCCCTGTCGGTATAACTGTTGTTAAAATATGCGACCGTATTTGACGTGCGGTTTTTCGGGGCTACGCGCACATCGTTTTCGTAATCAAGAGCGGTATCGCTTTGCAAAATACCCAAAGCGACGTCGCTTTTTCGGTAAGCGCCGTATTTTTCGGAAATCTTTTCGCAAACGCTCTTGCAGATATTCACGTTGTCAAATCTTAAAAGCTGTGATACGTGCGGGCTTTGCGATGCAAAATCCGAAGAGATGAAGCCCTCGTCGAAAAGTCTTTGCGAAAACTCCTCGCAAACAAGATATTTTGCGGCTTCGTCAGCCGAGGCAAGCTCGCTCGGAAAAAGTGAGACGATTATGTTTGCCGCATCGTCTGACGTGAGCAGTCTTTTTTGAACGGAATTCGATATTTCTTCGGCGATCGCAGTTTTGTTCTCTTTGACAGTTTCGCATCTTTTTGCGATACTGTCGGCATTTTCACACTCAGAAAACTTCATACGATCACCACCTAAAATCATTTAAGCAATTCGGATATCTTTTTGAGCGACAACGGATAGACCGCCGCGCGTCCGATCTTTTCGAGCAAGATCATATCGATCTGGTCGCCGTGGCGCTTTTTGTCGGCGCCCACCACGGATATGAGCTCCTCGGGCAGATAATCGGCTTTAACCGATATGCCCATTTTGTCAAAGAGTTTCAAGACCGCCTCTGCGGTGTCGCTCGGTGTGATGCCGAGCTTTTCGCCTATGCGTATTTCCGCTATCATTCCCGCGGCAACGGCGTTGCCGTGAGTAATGTCGGTATATTTTGTGCAGGTCTCGATGGCGTGGCCGACCGTATGGCCGAAATTCAAGATCTTGCGCTTGCCGCCCTCTTTTTCGTCCTCCGAAACGATCTCGGCTTTTATTTCGGCACATCTGCAAATGATATCGCGCATCGGGATCTCATCGCTGTTCAAGGTCTCAAACATAACGGCATCGCGGATGAGCGCATATTTGATGATCTCCGCCATTCCGTCCTGGAAATATGCCTTGGGGAGCGATCGCATCAGAGAAAAGTCGCAAATGACGGCTTTGGGTTGGTGAAATGCGCCGATAAGATTTTTGCCGTGCGGCAGATCATATCCCGTCTTGCCGCCGATCGCGGCATCAGTCATGCCGATTATGGTCGTGGGGATATGGATAACGTTGATGCCGCGCATATACGTTGCCGCCGCATAACCGCCGAGGTCCGAAACGACTCCGCCGCCGAGAGTTATTACAAGCGACTCTCTTGTCAAATGGCATTCGTAAAACTTGCGGTAGATCTCGCTCACCGTTTCAATGGTCTTTATGCTCTCACCCGTGGGGATGACGCAAACGGAATCAAAACTTATTTCAAGAGAGCGAATGATCCTCTCGCCGTAAAGCGGATATGTGTTCATATCGCATACAAGCACAACGCGGTCGTATTTTACTATGGGTTTGATGATTTTTGCGATGTTTTGGCAAATGCCGTCGCCGAACATTATCGGATATGATTTATCGCCGAGATTGACGTTTATCGTTTTCATAAAATCACCCTCAAATCAAACTTTGAATTTAAGGCTTATATCCATTGCTCTGACCGAATGGGTCAGAGCGCCGATGCTGATTATATCAACGCCCGTTTTGGCAACTTCAAAAAGATTTTTCTGTCCCATATTGCCCGATGCCTCGGTTATCGCCTTTTTGTCAATGATCTTTACGGCTTCCGCCATAAGCTCGTTTGACATATTGTCGAGCATGATTATATCGGCTCCTGCCGCAAGTGCCTCTCTTACCTCGTCAAGGCTCTCGACCTCGACCTCGATCTTTACGGTATGCGGTACCGATCTTTTTGCCTTTTCTACGGCTTTCGTGATAGATCCGCAAGCGGATATGTGATTGTCTTTTATAAGCACGCCGTCGGCAAGACAGAAACGGTGGTTGCTTCCGCCGCCCACCTTGACCGCATACTTTTCAAGCAGACGAAGACCCGGCGTTGTCTTTCTCGTATCTGAAATTTTCGTGTCGGTACCGCTGACGGCTTCTACTGCCAAAGACGTTGCGGTGGCAATGCCCGATAAGTGCTGCAAAAGATTCAAGCCCACGCGCTCGCCCGAAAGGAGCGTTCTCGCATCGCCCTTGATTTTTGCGATAACATCGCCTTTTTTGACTTTGTCTCCGTCTTTGAAATTCGGGGTGAATTCAAATTCTCCGCCGAGTATCTCAAATACGCGCTTCACTACGTCGATGCCGCATATAACGCCGTCTTCTTTGGCTATGTATTTGCCGTGAGCCTTGGCATCTTTATCAAAGATGGCATCGGTCGTGATATCTCCGTTTGAAATATCCTCTCGAAGAGCCGTTTCTATAAGTTTGTCAATTTGGTCAAATAACATCGGTATTTCCTCTCAATCTACTATGTAGTGTGCGCCGACACTTTCTTTTCTTGCCAACGCGCCGTCGATCACAGCGCAAGCATTTTGCGCCATATTGAAAAGCTCGCATTCATCGCTGTAATAAATCCTTGAGTTTTGCAGTTCATCGTAAATCGCGCCGATGATCTCTTTTGCTTTTTGAAGTTCGCTCGTGTGTCTTACCGCGCCGACGTATTTTGTCATCGTGTTTCTTATGAGTTCGCGCGTTTTGAACACGTAGTCAAGACTCAAAAGTTCTCTTGGGGCGCTGATGTCTGTGCCGCAGATATCGATCTTTCCGTTTTCATTCTCGCTTGTTCTTGCCGAGGCATTTATGTGCTCTGCGCTTCTTCTGCCGTAGACCAGACATTCAAGCATCGAGTTGCTTGCCAATCTGTTTGCGCCGTGAACGCCGGTGGATGCGCATTCGCCCGCGGCATAAAGTCCGTCGATGTTCGTCTTTCCGTTTTCGTCGGTTATGATGCCGCCCATAAAATAGTGTTGAGCGGGTCTTACGGGTATCGGGTTTTTCGGTATATCTATGCCGAAACGCTTGCAAGTCGCATATATCGTCGGAAAGCGCTTTGCGAAAAATTCCTCGCTCATCGAGCTTACGTCGAGATATACGTTGCTCTCGCCGCTGCGGCGAAGTTCTTTGAGAATAGAGCGCGTCACGATATCGCGCGGCGCTAAATCGCGCAGCGGATGCTCGCCCTGCATAAACGCATATCCCTCGGAATTTTTAAGAATTCCGCCCTCGCCTCTTACGGCTTCGGAAATGAGGAACAAGCGCTCGCTCGTCGAATGGGGCACAAGCGTCGTGGGGTGGAACTGCACCATCTCCATATCGCGGAGTTTCGCGCCGCATCTTGCCGCCGCCGCTATGCCGTCACCGACAGCCCCTTTGGGGTTTGTTGTGTTGGCATAGAGCTGACCTATGCCGCCCGTGCAGAGAATGATATTCGGACAGCGGATGAATTTGAGTTCCTTTTCAAATATCACCGCGCCGACTATCTTGTTGCCGTCGGTCACGAGATCTACCAAGAACGAACCTGAGAGAAACGTTATATTCTTTCTTTCGAGTGCTATCTCACCGAGTCTTCTCGTCGTTTCTCTGCCCGTTGAGTCGCCGCCGCAATGGACTATTCTTCTGTGAGAATGTCCGCCCTCTCGCGTTATTTGAAGTTCGCCCTCGACGTTCACGTCGAACGGAACGTTGAGTTCGACCAGCCTTTTAATGTCGCTCGGTCCCTCTCTCACCAAAAGCTCGACCGCTTCTTTGTCGCAAAGTCCGGCGCCGGCTTTGAGGGTGTCTTCAACGTGGAACTCCGTGCAGTCGTCATTTGCTATTACCGCGGCGATGCCGCCCTG
>JAGAFQ010000096.1 GCA_017612495.1 Clostridia bacterium | reverse complement strand
GGTGCCTTTTTTTATTGGCATAGAAAGATTCGTACTCTCGGACCCGAAGGGTGAGAGAGAGGCAGTCAGGGCGCGCTTTATTTCCTTTTTGATTTGTGCTATAATGATCTTAACAAACCGGAATTTATGAGGAAGAGTATATGAAAGTCGATCCGACGAAAGAAGAATGTGAATATATAAGGGACTCTTTGAAGAAATTTAATGATTTGATCGTCGGCGATGACGGACATACCGCATTGAATTTGATTGAATACGACACGAACGGAAATATCATAGGCGGTCTGCTCGGCGGCACATATTGGGGCTGGTTGTATATCGATATTCTTTGGGTGGCAGAAACACATCGCCGTCAAGGAATCGGCTCCCGATTACTTGCCGTCGCTGAAAAAGAGGCGATCAGCCGAGGATGTCATCATGCTCATGTTGATACAATGAGCTGGCAGGCGCCGAAATTCTATATAAAACACGGTTATCAAGAAATAGGAACTTTGCCGGATATTCCACTCGACAATCAAAAAATTCTTTTTATGAAACAACTGCAAAACAAATCAAAACTCAAAGGGGAAAGCCTATGAAAAGAGCAAAGATCATTTTGAGCGTTTTATATTATGCTTTTGTTCCGACATTATTTTATCTTTTTTTGTGCGCCTTGTCATTGATGCTTGAATTAACAAAAGGAAAAGACGATCTCGGCTTTATTATATCAGTTACGTATGGCTTTTTATTTGTTTTCACACCGATATTCACAGCACTCCTTATGAGATTCAGTCCCATAAAATGGGTGATCGACCCTTTTGCGGCGCTTGAAATACCGCTTTTTCTGTATGCGGCGATGATTTTGCAAAATATGAAAAGAAGAAATATGAGTTTGATATCGTCATTCCTTGCTGTGAACAATGAGCTGAATGACGACGGCAAAACGGGCTGGCTTTTTCTTATATGTATTTTCATTTTCGGTATTGTTTCTTCTATATCATGTTCCCGTGTAAAAGGGAACAGCGCATTTTATAAGTTGACGGATAAAATCAGCGATCACAGCAGTTCGGCTAAATAAATACACAGATAAATCTCTGTCTGTCGGGCTTGTGTCGATCCCTTGCATTTTTGCCGCTGTATGCTGTCGATCCCTTTCATTTTTTGCCGCCCGTATTGACATTTGCCATACAGTTACGGTATGATTTGTATAACAAATCATACCGTAACATAAGAGAGGGGAAAATATGATGCAGAATAAGAGACCTGCGGGAAAGTACGCATGGACTGCCACCGTGGGCGAAAAGGGGCAGATCGTCATTCCCAAGCAGGCAAGAGAACTTTTTAAGATAAGACCCGGAGACACCTTGTTATTGCTCGGCGATGAACAGCTCGGCATCGCCATCCCGCCGAAGACGGAATTCGAGCTTCTCGGCGAGCGCATATTCGGTGGTAACGGTCAATGAGTATTTGCGAGGTGCGCGGTCTTTGCAAGGAATATCCCGCATTTTCTTTGCGCGACGTATCGTTTTCGCTTGAGCCCGGAACTATCACCGGTTTTATCGGCAGAAACGGCGCGGGCAAGACTACGACGATAAAATCAATGTTGAACATCGTTCATCCGTCAAAAGGCGAGATCTTTTATTTCGGTATGCCTTTTGTCGGCAACGAATCGCTTATCAAACAAAAAATCGGCTTTTCTTCGGGTGCCGTAAACTACTATCAAAAAAAGAAATTATGCGATATTGCCGCCGTCACCAAATCCTTTTATGATAACTGGGACGATGACGCCTATAAAAAATATTTGAGTCTGTTTTCGCTTGATGAAAAAAAGGCGATATGCGAACTTTCGGAGGGAATGAAAGTAAAAAGCAATCTGCTTTTGGCACTTTCGCCCATGCCGAAATATTGATACTCGATGAGCCGACAAGCGGCCTTGACCCGTTCTCACGCGATGAGATAACGGATCTTTTCGGAATGCTCAAAGGCAGCGGCGTGGCAATATTCTTTTCTACGCACATCATATCCGATATTGAAAAATGTGCCGATAATATCGTTTATATAAGAGAGGGCAAGATCATTTTGTCGGATACGAAACAAAACTTTTGCTCAAAGCTCGGCGAAAACGGCGAAACGACGGAGCAGATAATACTCCGACTTGAAAAGGAGGCGCGAGATGATAAAAAGGCTGATTTATAAAGAATTAAAACTTTGCGCATCCCCGCTTTCTTATTTTTTCACATTGGCGGCGCTTCTTGCCTTTGTGCCGGGATATCCCATACTGCTCGGCGCGTTTTTTACGACTCTCGGCATATTTTATTCGTTTTTGGCGATGCGCGAAAACAATGATATCAAATATTCTATGTTACTGCCTGTTACCAAAGCCGACGTGGTAAAAGGAAAGTTTCTTTTTGCGGTGTTTATCGAGGCTTGCAGTTTTATTTTGATGAGCGTCATCACTCTTATACGCATGCTGTTTTTGAAAGATTTTGCCGTTTACACCTCGAATGCGCTGATGTGCGCAAATCTTTCGTTTCTCGGCTTTGCCTTATTGATCTTCGGCTTGTTCAATTCGGTTTTTATCGGCGGATTTTTCAAAACCGCATTTTATTTCAGCAAGCCGTTTATTGCGTATTGCGTCATTTCCTTTGCCGTGATAGTCATTGCCGAAACGCTTTATCACATACCCGGCTTGGAACTTGTCAATTCGTTCGGATTCGATCATATTTTGCCGCAGGGCGCGATCTTTTGCGCGGGAATTTTCATATTCGCCGCGCTGACACTTTTGGGATTGAAAAGATCGGGAAAGACGTTTGAAAAGATCGATCTATAAGCAAATGATATATTCTGCATATATTATATCAAAAAATATGCAGTAAATCCTTGATT
>JAGAFQ010000095.1 GCA_017612495.1 Clostridia bacterium | reverse complement strand
GTTTATTTCCGCCTGCAGGGCCACAGACATGAACTGCATGCCGCGGTCGAGGTTGATCATGTGCGCCAGGCCGAAAACGATCCCTGCGCACAGAATGGCCAAAAACACATGTTTAAATGAATCTTCCCCGAAATAGTCGTGGAACTCTCTCTGGATGATCCCGCGGAACAAAGTCTCTTCACAGAACCCGACCAGTATGCATTGTCCCGCAAGCAGCAGTACCTGCGCCGGGTTCACCTTCAGTCCTGAAGCGAGCAATCCAGCCAGGCCAGTGATAAGGAGATAAATGCTCACGACAATGATCAGCGCCGCGCATCTCCGGTTGCCTTTGAGAAGAGATCTGTCGCTATTGAAAATGTAATGGTTCTGTCGTTTTCGGCATTTGGCATATTTATCACCTCTCGTATATATCATAAACAATTTTTATTTGATATTCAAGTGTTTTGCAATTTTGTCATAAAATTGTAACATTATTACAGTTTATGAGATAGGATGCTTTGATATGAGCAGGGTTTTGTTCTCAACATATTTGAGCGTGTCTTTGCTCATTTTATCGCAAAGCAGGGCGGCAGTCTGAAAGAATATCTCGCGCCTTTCCCAAAGCGGCATTTTCTCAAATTTTTCCGTTGCCGCGTCCTTTTCGTCTTTTGTGGCAAAATGTATCTGCCCCGGCTCTTTCGATAAAAGGGCTGCTTTTAATACCAAAGAGAATATATTGACGCATCTTTTCTTGTTTTGTATTCCTCTGTCGATATCATATCTTATGAGCAGATCTTCTATCTCATCGGGATCGAATCTTCGGCAGAATTCATTCTCGCTATACAGTTTTTTTGCGTAATGATACAGCGAAACAATGCCTTTTGTGCCGTTTGGCAAAGAGGCGAGCGGATAATTCGGTATCGAGATATCATATTTGCAGTTTGATATGTTTGCTCCCGAAAGGGCGCAAACGAGTTCTTTATGCGCAGATTTATAAAGCGCATCTTCTATATCAAGCTCCGACTTTTTGAGTTTAGAGAGCACGACACCGCAGTCGATGATCACCGAACGTATCTTTTTCTCTCCGAGCGCAAAAAGCGAAAAGACCGTTTTCGTTTGAAGCGCCGATACGGCATAGCCTATGCCGGGATAAGAGAGCATGGCCGCATCTATAATATACATAACGTCGGCTCTTGTCTTTTTTATATCGCATTCGGGTGAGCGTCTTTCAAAAACGATCTGATCGATCTGACGGTTTATATCGGCAACGTCTCTTTTCGACAAAAGTCCCATACGGTATGCCGCCGAGACGAGCGATGACGTGTAGTTTTCGCGGTCGATTTTCGATTGATACAGTTTTTGAAGATTGTACAAATTTCTGCTGATCGCCATATATACCTCTTAAAAGAAAAATATCCGCACAGGCTTAGCGCCTGTGCGGATAGAAGCCTTGAATTACTCGTAAAGTTTTGCGAGTTTATTGAGGCGCTCGTATTTTTCTTTAGCAGCCTTTTCAGCTTCGTCGAAGAGTTTTTCAGCTCTTTCGGGGAACTGCTGAGCAAGACGGCTGTAACGTGTTTCGCTGGTGATGAATTCCTTGTAATCAGCGGTAGGAGCCTTGCTGTCGATGGTCATCGGGTTCTTGCCCTCAGCTTTAAGAGCAGGGTTGTAACGGAAGAGGTTCCAATATCCTGCTTCAACAGCTTTCTTCATTTCGAGCTGGCAGTTCTGCATGCCGCCCTTGACACCGTGCATTTCGCAAGGTGCATAGCCGATTACGATCGAAGGACCGTGATATGCTTCTGCTTCGGTAAGAGCCTTGAGCGTCTGGTTCATATCCGAACCCATAGCGATCTGTGCTACATATACATAGCCGTAGGACATAGCGATCTCAGCCAAGTTCTTCTTGCCGATCGCCTTACCTGCTGCTGCGAACTGAGCGACCTGACCGATGTTGGAAGACTTTGATGCCTGTCCGCCGGTGTTGGAGTAAACTTCGGTATCGAATACCATGATGTTTACGTCTTCGCCGGAAGCGATAACGTGGTCAAGACCGCCGAAACCGATATCATAAGCCCAGCCGTCGCCGCCGAAGATCCAAACGGACTTCTTGGAGAGGTAGCTCTTTTCGGCAAGGATCTTATCCTTGAGTTCGTTCTTGCATCCGCAAGCTTCGAGAGCGGCAATAAGTGCTTTTGCTGCGGGCTCGTTTGCACGGCCGTCGTCAACAGTGTCAAGATAGTTCTTGATAGCTTCCTTAACTGCTGCATTCTCTGCTGCTTTGTCAAGCTCCTTGACGTAATTGATAAGCTTGTTGCGGATCGTCTTCTGACCGATGGCCATACCGAGACCGTGTTCAGCGTTATCTTCAAAGAGGGAGTTAGCCCAAGCAGGACCGCGTCCGCTTTCTTTGTTAACGGTGTAAGGAGTTGAGGGAGCAGAGCCGCCCCAGATCGAAGAACAACCGGTAGCGTTGGAAATATACATTCTTTCGCCGAAGAGCTGTGTGATGAGGCGAGCGTATGATGTTTCGGCACAACCTGCGCAAGAGCCCGAGAATTCGAGCAAAGGCTGTTTGAACTGGCTGCCCTTAACGGTGTTTGCAATAAGTTCGCTCTTTTCGGAAACGTTTGCAACAGCATAGTCAAACGGAGATTGCTGTTCGCTCTGAGTTGCCTGAGGCACCATGCGCAAAGCGACCTTGTCGGTGCCGTCCTTTGCGGCCTTTGCGTTTACGGGGCAAGCCTTGACGCAGAGGGTACAACCCATACAGTCAAGAGGACTTACGGACATCGTGAACTTATAGTTCGTCTTCAAAACGGGCTTGTCGGCAAACTTGGTGCTCTTCGGAGCCTTTGCAGCTTCGTCTTCGGTCATTGCGAAAGGACGGATAGTTGCGTGCGGGCAAACGAATGCACAAGTGTTACACTGGATGCAGTTTTCGGGGATCCATTCGGGGACCATAACTGCAACGCCGCGCTTTTCAAATGCGGCAGCACCCTGAGGAAGCGTACCGTCAACATAGTCACGGAAAGCGGAAACGGGGAGCTTGTCGCCGTTCATCTGTGTTACGGGAGTTACGATCTTATCAACGTACTTGTTGAGCTCGGCGCGAGGACCTTTTGCAGCCTTTGCGGGAGCGTCGTTGCCTGCATTCTTCCAAGAAGCGGGAACGTCGATCTTAACGTAAGCATCAGCGCCTGCATCGATAGCGGCATAGTTGAGGTCAACCATAGCCTGACCTTTCTTGATGTAGGACTTGTATGCCATCTTCTTCATATATTCGATAGCTTCATCCTTGGGAAGGATGTTTGCGAGTGAGAAGAAGGCAGACTGCAAAACGGTGTTCTTTACCTTTGCGTTACCGATGCGCTTGGTGGCCAAAGAGGTAGCGTCGATGGTGTAGAACGTTACGTTGTTGTTTGCAATGTAGGATTTTACCGAAGCGGGGAGGTTCTTTTCAAGAGCATCCATATCCCACTGGCAGTCCAAAAGGAACGTGCCGCCGGGGATAACGTCTTCAACGATCTTATATCCTTTGAGGATGTAAGAGGAGTTGTGGCAGGCAACGAAGTTTGCCTTGGTGATGTAATAGGGGCTCTTGATCACCTTATCGCCGAAGCGGAGGTGAGAGATGGTAACACCGCCGGTCTTCTTCGAGTCATACTGGAAGTATGCCTGAATGTATTTATCGGTGTGGTCGCCGATGATCTTGATGGAGTTCTTGTTTGCACCGACTGTACCGTCGCCGCCGAGACCCCAGAACTTGCAGGAGATCGTGCCTTCAGCAGCGGTGTTGGGGGCAGTCTTTTCTTCAAGTGAATGGCCCATTACGTCATCGACGATGCCGATGGTGAAGTGAGCCTTGGGTTCAGCCTTTGCGAGGTTGTCATATACGGCAAAGATCGAAGCGGGAGTGGTATCCTTTGAGCCGAGGCCGTAACGACCGCCGACTACTTTGATATTTCTGCCGGTCTCTGCGAGAGCCGCAACAACGTCAAGATAGAGAGGTTCGCCCAAAGAACCGGGTTCTTTTGTACGGTCGAGAACTGCGATCTTCTTAACGCTTGCGGGGATAGCTTCTGCAAGTTTTGCGGCAACGAAAGGACGGTAAAGACGAACTTTTACCAAGCCGACCTTTTCGCCTTTTGCGAGCATATAGTCGATAACTTCTTCGGTAACGTCGCAAATGGAGCCCATAGCGACGATAACGCGATCGGCATCGGGAGCGCCGTAGTAGTTGAAGAGCTTATAATCGGTGCCGAGCTTTGCGTTGACCTTGCCCATATATTCTTCAACAACAGCCGGGAACTTGTCGTAATATTCGTTGCAAGCTTCTCTGTGCTGGAAGAAGATATCGCCGTTTTCGGCAGAGCCGCGCATTGCGGGATGTTCGGGGTTGATCGAACGTGCACGGAATGCGTTGACTGCGTCCATATCGACCATTTCGGCAAGATCCTTATAGTCCCAAGCTTCGATCTTCTGAACTTCGTGAGAAGTACGGAAACCGTCGAAGAAGTTGATCACCGGAACGCGGCCCTTGATGGTCGCAAGATGTGCGACTGCACCGAGGTCCATGATCTCCTGCTGGTTCGTCTCGGCGAGCATTGCAAAGCCTGTCTGACGGCAAGCATATACGTCTGAATGGTCGCCGAAGATGTTGAGGGCGTGAGATGCAACGCAGCGCGCGGATACGTGGATTACGCAGGGTAAAAGTTCGCCTGCGATCTTATACATATTCGGGATCATCAAAAGAAGACCCTGAGATGCGGTATAAGTGGTGGTCAAAGCACCTGCCGCCAAAGAGCCGTGAACGGCACCTGCAGCACCTGCTTCTGATTCCATCTCGACGACCTTAACGTTTTCGCCGAAGATGTTTTTGGCCGGTTCACCGAAAATGTTTTTATCGGTGGCTGACCAAGTGTCGGTAACCTCTGCCATAGGGCTTGAAGGGGTTATCGGGTAAATGGCAGCAACTTCGGTGAACGCATAAGATACGTGAGCCGCAGCGGTGTTGCCATCCATGGAAATTTTCTTTCTTTGAATTGCCATGTTTTCTCCTCCGTTTGATATTACAAAAGTTTTGTTAAACTTTATTGTTTACCATAATATAATAACACTTTCGTTCGGAAATGTAAACAACTAAACGCAAAAATCTGCAAAAGAATGTGAATTTTTTATTCGTTTACCGCGCCGCAAGGTAAAAAAGTTGAAAAATGTCGGATAATGTGTTAAATTGTAAGTGACATTAAAAAGAGGCAGGTGTCTTTATGCTTTCAACCGTTTATTCTGCCGGCATTGTCGGGATCGAGGGATTTTTGACCATTGTCGAATGCAACGCGCAGGACAGGCTTCCGCAGTTTGAGATAGTCGGCTTGCCCGATACTGCGGTAAAAGAGTCAAAAGAAAGAGTGAAAACCGCAATAGAGAACAGCGGTTTTCCGTTCCCGAACTATGCCATGACCGTCAATTTGGCTCCTGCCGATATCAAAAAAGAGGGCTCGGGCTTTGACCTTGCGATACTTATGAGCATCCTTTCGGTCAGCGGAGCATTTCCGCAGGGGTATCCGAGAGAAGACCAATGCTTTATCGGCGAATTGGCACTTTCCGGTGAGATAAGACCGCTCAAAGGCATACTCAATATGTGCCTTGCCGTAAAAGAAAAGGGAATAAAAGAAGTTTTCGTTTCCGACAAAAACGCAAAAGAAGCCTCCGTCGTGGAGGGCATAAAGGTTTACGGCGTTCACGACGTATCGGAGCTTTGCGCCCATATAAGAGGCGTAAGGCTTATCGAAGCGGAAAAATTCGATGTGAAAGATTTTGTCGAATCGAATACGAAATACGATTTGGATTTTTCAGAGGTGAAAGGACAGAAGCGCGCAAAACGCGCCTTTGAGATCGCCGCTGCCGGCGGACACAGCATTTTGCTCATCGGTCCTCCCGGCACGGGCAAAAGCATGCTCGCCAAAAGACTGCCCACGATCTTGCCGAGCATGACCTTTGATGAAATGCTCGAAACCACGAAGATACATTCCGTATCCGGCACGCTCGGAGATTCGCTGCCCATCGTGGCAAAGCGCCCGTTCCGCTCGCCGCATCATACGCTCAGCACCGCAGGACTTGCGGGCGGAGGCAAAACGGTGGTACCCGGTGAGGTTTCGCTCGCTCACAACGGTGTGTTGTTCCTCGATGAACTGCCCGAGTTCCGCAGCGATGCCATGGAGGTCTTGCGTCAGCCGCTTGAAGACGGAGTCATCTCCGTTACGCGTGTCGCGGGCAGATTCGTCTTTCCCGCCGATTTTATGCTCGTGTGCGCGATGAATCCCTGCAAGTGCGGCTATTACGGCCATCCGACTCACAAATGCAGCTGCACCCCGGCATCGATCAAAAAGTACGTGTCGAAGATATCGGGACCGCTGCTTGACCGAATAGATATTCAGATAGAATTGCCGTCTCTCACTTTTGACGAGCTTGCCGCAAAGGGCGAAGAGGAATCGTCGGCTGCCATTCGCCAAAGGGTAGAAGAGGCAAGGAATATAGCGATAGAACGTTACCGCGATGAGGGCATCATCTCAAATTCCGCTCTCGGACCTAAAACGATAAGAAAATATTGCGTTTTGACCGCCGAGGCAAACGAACTTCTCAAAAATGCGTTCAACACCTTGGGACTTTCGGCAAGAGGATATGACAGAGTTTTGAGAGTAGCGCGCACGATAGCGGATCTTGACAAAAAGGAAAACATAGAGGCAAAACACATAGCCGAGGCGATACAGCTCCGCAGCCTTGACAGAAAATATTTCGGAAACGGCATCGTGAAATCATAAAAATCACCATCAAAAAAACGAGCGCAGATATAAATTCTGCGCTCGTTTTTTGTCAAAAAATATTATTAAAAAGCCTTTATAAATTGAAAATAATTGCCAAAAAATTATTTTATATTTTTTGCAATATTTTTTTAATTTCAAGCCGAAAAATCAATAACTGTTGAAAACTCTGTGGATAATGTTAAGAAAATGCCTAAAAACGGACGGATTTTTCAAAAACTTTGACACATTCGACTGTTGAAAACTTTGTTCAAACAGTCGAAAAATAACAGGATAGTTATTAAAAAGCTTTTAATAATTCTCTTTTTTATTTTTCTTGCCCATCTTGATGCCGGCACTGTCAAGAGCCGTTACGACTATGGGCGCAGCGATAACCGTTATGACAGTTTCGGGCACCATATATGCCGCGTTATACGAGAGTGAATATATCCAGGCGCTGTAAGTCAAAACCTCTTTTAACCAGGCATTCAGCGTTTCGCCTTTCATTTCGGCGACGGCTGCCCAAACGATGACGCCCGATAAAGTGTGAGCGGCATATCTTACAGCGCACGCGGCCAAAACGCCGAGAAATGCCACAAGAAAAAGATTTGATTTTTCGTTTTTGAGAAAATCTTTTTTGCGAAATATTCCCGCAAGTCCTATTGCACCGTAGGGAATTATATAGTCGAGCATCGTGCATAGGATATATCCCCACCAGCTCGGGATGTATGAGAAGTTTTCAAGTCCCATCAAAAGCTTGATAACGGCGAAGATCACGCCCGATATAAGACCGTAGCCGGTGCCGTGGCGCAGGGCGATGAGGATTATGGGCAGCATTGACAAAAGCGTTATCGAGCCGCCGAACGGGAACGATATCTTAAAGAGCGAGAGAACTACCGAAAGCGCTATCATTACGGCACTTTCCGATAAAATTTGGAGTTTGCGCTGTTTCATTTGAAAGATCCTCTTTTTCAAAAAAATTCGATATAAAAAGCCGTACGGCAAAAACCGCACGGCGTATGATTTTTCTTATTTTATAATGCTTTTCGTAAATAAAATAAAAAATCTCCCTACGCCGGTATTATCCGTATCAGGTTCTGAAGGGACCGGAAAAAATTCCATCTCAGCAAAAAGCGCCCCTGTTTTTTATATCGACGGCATTATATCACAAAATTTTCATAAAGTCAACATTTTTTGTCGTCAAATGTACCATTTTTTGGAACGGAAAGTATTTACAATAAATTTTGTATATGATATAATAAACATTATTCGGAATAGAATATTTCATACGCCGAATTTGGTCGTTCATCTTCGGCTTTACATATCGTTTGTGGAGGAAAATTATGCAGAATAACAACCGTCCGCCTAAAAAATATATTCCAAATCTGATATATGCCGCCGTAACCTTCGCCGTGTTTTTGATCGCCTTTGCGGTGTATACCGTAACGACCGGCCAAAAGCCCTCTTTTGCGGCAGTCATAATAAGCATCGTCTTTTCGGCAGCACTCAATTTGATCTTGCATTTTGTTTCAAAAAAAGCCGAGCTGCCCGATTTCGGCGCGCATATAGGCAAAAGCGCTTTGCCGCAGAACATAACGCTCGATTTTATAACGAAGCTTTCTTCGCCCGTCGTCATTTGTGACGACAGCGGCAAAATAATATGGTATAACAAGGCGACAAGCCTTGCGAACCAAAAAAGAGACGTGCTCTACGGCACATATATCGAGGCGCTTTGCGGCGCGAAGATCGCCGATATCATATCCTGCGACGATGAAAACGGCTTCGACGCGAATATCAGCGAAAGCGTCGGCGACGGCACCGATTCTTCATCGGGCATCGCAAGATCCTATCGCATAAAGGCGCAGGAGCTCAATTCAAGTTCCAAACAGTATTACGTTCTGATGTTCTACGAAACGACGGAATATTACCGCTTGATGGAACGCAGAAAGAACGAAGAGACCGCGGTCATATATGCTATGATAGACAACCTCGAAGAGGTGCTCGGACGCACCGAAGAGGGCTATCGCAGAGCCGTCAGCGACGTTGAGAACGTGCTTCGCAAATACGTCGACTCCTATGGCGGAGTCATGAAAGAGTTCGAGCGCGAAAAATACATAATCCTGCTCGAAAACAGATATCTCGATACGCTTATAGAACAAAAGTTCCCGCTCCTTGATGAAATACGCGAGATAAGAGTGGGAGATGCAAACATTCCCGTCACCGTTTCTATGGGTATTTCCAAAAATACCGGCACGCTTGTCGATAAAGAAAGACAGGCAAAGGAAGCGCTTGATATGGCTCTCGCAAGAGGCGGCGACCAGGTCGCCGTCAAGAGCGTTGACAGCATTGAATATTACGGCGGCCGCACAAAGACCGTGCAGAAGCGCACAAAGGTGCGTGCGAGAGTCACTGCGATGGAACTCGTCGATAAGATATCGAACAGCAAAAACGTCATCGTTATGGGCCACAAGTTCGCCGATTTCGACTCTTTCGGCGCCGGCATCGGCATAATAAGACTTTGCAAATATTGCGGCGCTTCGGTAAATTTCGTTTTGGACGTCGATGATAAAAACCTGACTCCCGTTTTGTCAAAGGTGCTTGACAAGCCCGAATATGACGGTGTGTTCGTTGACCGTCAAAAGGCTATGGATTTTGTGACATCGGAAACGCTCCTTATCGTTGTCGATGTCAACAACGTCTCGCTTTTTGAGGCGCCCGACCTTTTTGATACCATCGCCGATACGGTAGTTATCGACCACCACAGAAAAACAGCGGAATTCAAAAATCCTCCGGCTATCTCTTATATCGAGCCCTCGGCATCGAGCGCATGCGAGCTTGTGAGCGAGCTGCTCGAGCAGGTAATGCCGGTCGGCTCGCTGCCCAAAGAAGAGGCTGACCTTATGTTTGCCGGAATAATGCTCGACACGAAGCAGTTTTCGAGAAATACCGGTGTCAGAACTTTCTCGGCGGCGCTTTATCTGCGCGGCGAGGGAGCAAACCCCGTCGATGCACAGAAATTTTTCAGAACGACGATGGAAGATTTTGCCCGTCAGTCAAAATTTGAATCGAACGTCGTTATTTACAGAGAGAATATCGCCATATCCGCAAGCGAAGCGGAATGCGATACGAGCGACAGAATAACCGCGGCAAAGGTCGCAGACAAGCTTTTGACCATCGACGGTGTATCGGCTTCGTTCGCGCTTTGCAAAATAGAAGATACCGTACACATTTCGGCTCGCAGCCAAAACAATATAAACGTTCAGGTGATCCTCGAAAAACTTTCGGGCGGCGGACATTTCGATAATGCCGGCGCACAGGTCGTGGGAGTATCGATGCAAAAGGCGCTCGGTCTGCTCCGCGATGCGATCGACGAATATTTCGAAGAAAACGTTTGATGTGTAAATTTTTCAAATTCATATAGATACGGAGTGTTAAAAATGAAAGTAGTATTACTCGCAGACGTAAAGGGAAGCGGAAAGAAGGGCGATTTGATCAACGTATCCGACGGATACGCAAGAAACTTTCTTTTTCCCAAGGGACTTGCAAAAGAAGCGAATAACCAGGTGTTAAGCGATTTGCGCGCCAAAGAGGAATCGCAGAAATACCGCATCGAGCAGGAAAGAGCGGCGGCAAAAGAAATTGCCGCAAAGCTTGAGGGCTTTGTCGTCAAGATAACGTCGAACGCAGGCGCCGACGGAAAGACCTACGGCTCCATCACCTCAAAGGATATAGCCGAGGAGCTTGAAAAGCAGCACGGCATCACGGTCGACAAAAGAAAAATTCAAATGGAGAATCCGATAAAGGCATTCGGCACTTATTTGCTCGATGTAAAGCTTTATACAGACGTTTCGGGCAAAATAAACGTTGTCGTTGCCGAGTCGAAGTAAGCTTATGAGTGATCAGATATTCAAGAAAATGCCGATATCGCTTGAAGCGGAAATGGGCGTTTTGGGCTCAGTGCTCATCGATCCCGCAAAATTTGCGGATATAACGTCCATCATCACAAGCGAAGATTTTTATTCGGAAGAAAACAAAAATATCTTTCAGGCGATGCAGTCGCTCTTTTTGCAGAGCAAAACGATCGACCACGTAACGCTGATGGATGAACTCATCCACCAGGGAACGTTCGATCAGGAATCGAGCAAGACCTATATAAGAACGATACTCGATTCCGTCGCCGTGTCTTCAAACATAGTTGACTATGCCAAAATAGTCGCCGATAAGAGCATCTTGCGCAAGCTCATAAACGCCGCGTCGGAGATCTCCGGCATTTCATACGAGGCAAAGGACGAAGTCGAGACGATACTCGACGCCGCCGAGCAGAAGATCTATAATATCGCCGACGGAAATGCACCGAAAAACTTTGAGCATATCAAGGATATTTTGGTTTCAACGTATGACGATCTCAAAAAACTGAATAACGACAAAGATGCCGGCATCGGGGTCCCGACCGGATTTTCAGATCTTGACAGACTCATAGTCGGTCTCGGCAAAATGGATCTTGTCATCATAGGCGCGCGCCCCGGTATGGGCAAAACCGCGCTTGCGATGAATATTGCGACAAATGTTGCCAAAAATACTAAAAAGGCGGTCTGCACGTTCACTCTTGAAATGTCCAACGAGCAGGTCGTCACACGTATCCTTTCCTCCGAAGCGCTCGTTGACAGCTATAAGCTCCGCTCCGGCACGCTTGATGCCGATGACTGGAAAGAGCTTGCCCACGCCGCGTCAAGACTCAACGATTGCGAAATGTATTTTGACGATACCACGAATATCACCATCACGTCGATGAAATCAAAGCTTCGTCGTATGAAGAATTTGGGACTTGTGGTCGTTGACTATTTGGGACTTATGCAGGGCGAAAAGAATACCGACAACCGTGCGCTCGAAGTTGCGGATATTTCGCGCAACCTCAAAAAAATGGCGAAGGAATTCGAAGTCCCCGTCATTGCCTGCGCGCAGCTCAACCGTGAATCCGCTTCAAAAGATCGCCGCCCCGCGCTTCACGATCTGCGTGAATCGGGCGGTATCGAGCAGGATGCCGACATCGTTATGTTCGTGCACCGCAAAGAAGATTTTGATGCCGAAAGCGGAGATAATCCCAACCAGGCGGAGATCATCGTGGCAAAGAACCGTCACGGTGCGCCCGGTGTCGTCAAGATGAACTTCTTGGGCAAATATACGAAATTCACCTCGTGTGAGCAAAAATCATCTGAAGAATAATAAAAAGGAATTACCGATATGAAAAGAATCATTTGCGCCGTTTTGGCTTCATTTATGCTCGTCCTTTGCGTCTTTACGAGTGCTTGCAAAAAGACCGAAAAAACTCCCGAAAAGACCGAAACGGTCATCGACTATCTGCTTGAAGACGTTTTCAGACAGCAGAGACTTACCGTTGAAAAATATGAAAAGGCGATTGCCGATATAAACACATACGTTTCTCAAAACGGTGTTGACGAAAGAGCGATCGTGGCATACAGCTCCGTCGAAAAGAACCTTATCAACATAATGCCCTATATCACACTTTCCGACGTCAATACTTTCTATTATGATTTCTATGAGCTTTGCAGCAAGTTCGAGGGATATGAGAACGATGAAAGCAAGCTTGCGACCTTAAAAGACGTCACCGATAAATATGCGGGCTTCATTCCGCTCTTGATCAACGACAAAAAGCCGGCAGAACGCGATGCATCGGAGCTTGAAGCGGTATTCGACATTTACAGAAATGCCGTCGGCATCATCGATATTTACAAGCCGAACAAAGACAGCGGTATCGCTTTGATGAAAGTTGCCGATAATTATTTGATCGGCGCCGAGGATCTTGGCGACGAGGCTTTTGACAAATGCCGCGAATACGTGATTTTCGCTGCGGCATTTTACAGTGCCTTTTCAAAGGATACGGCGACACTCAAAGCCGCTCTTGAAGAGATCAAAACAAACTATGCCGATGCAATGCCGCTCTTTTACGGCTTCTTCGCGCTTGACTTCGATGGCAAAGCCGACCTTGAGGGGGATTTTGAAAACGCATACAAAGGCTCTGCCGACACTGCGGCAATTAACGTTTCAGATGCCGTTGCGAGAATATTTGAAGCAGCGCCCGAAAAATAAAAAAATTCCCGAGAGGGAAAGGTGAAAGTGCCGAATGGATTTTGATACACTTTACTGTCGCGCTGAAAAATTTGCCGATACTCTCGGCATCGAAGACGAAAAAACCGTGCTTTTGGGACTTTCCGGCGGTGCCGATTCGGTATTCTTGCTGAACTTTTTTATGCGCTATAAAGAGGCAAAAAAACTGAACCTTATATGCGTTCACGTCAATCATCACATAAGGCAGTCGGAGGCTCAGCGAGATGCCGATTTTTGCAGATCGCTCTGCGAAAAACTCGGCGTTCGGTTTATCTTAAAAGACTGCGATGTGCCTGCGATGTGCCGCAAAAAAGTCAGCGAAGATGCGGCGAGGGCAGCGCGTTACGATGCCTTTTTGCAGGCGGCTGACGAATGTTTTGCCGATTATATAGCGACGGCGCACAACAGCGACGACGTCGTTGAAACGGTGCTTTTTAAGCTTTTGCGAGGCGCTTCTTTGCGCTCACTCGGCGGAATTCCGAAGAAAAGACTTCAAAAGACGAAGACGGGCAGAGAAATATATTTTATCCGCCCCATCCTCGAATTGCACAAAGAAGATATACGGCGCTGCCTTGATTCGATGAAATGCGAATATGTTTTCGACAGCACGAACAACGACAATGACTATTCAAGGAATTATTTGCGAAATACCGTCTTGCCGAGCCTTAAAAAGATAAATTCTTCTTTCGGCGAGCATATAACGGATGCCGCAAGAACTTTTGAGATCGACGAAGAATATATAGATTCCGATGCGAAAAAGGTTTTTGGCGAACATTATGACGGCTCACGTTTTCCAAAGGACGTGTTAAACGCCTGCAACGAGGCGATATCGTCAAGGATATTGATGAAAATGTGCGCAGAGATCTCCGATATCACACCGTCGCGAAAGAATATTTGCGATGCGCTTTTGCTTGCAAAAACAAGCAACAAGGCGGAACTTTGCTTTGCCGAAAACATAAAATTCGTCGTCACGAGCGAAAACGTTTCTTTTTGCCGCAGAGGCGAAAACGACAGAGGGACTGCGAAACTTGATAAGACCGTGTTCTGCGGCGATTTTTTACCGCTTGACGATCACGGCGCGGCCTTTTATCTGTCAAAAGACGGCGGCGGATTTGAAAAATATAAGAATGTTTACAAAAAGTATGCAAAAGCCGTTATTGATTTTGATAAAATAAACGGAGAGTTGTATATAAAAACTCCGAGGGGAAATGAAAAATACCGCTACGGAAATATGACTCACACGGTCAAAAAAACGATGTCTGATAAAAAGATCGACACCGCAAAAAGAACATATCTGCCGGCGCTTTATGACGATGAGGGCATTGTGTGGCTTCCGTTCTGCTCGATGCGCGATGACGTCAAAGTGACCGAAAAAACCGATTCTCAAAACATTTGCAACATATATTACTTTGAAAAATAAACGAGGCTTTTTTATGAACAACGATATTGAAAGAATACTTATTGACGAAAAAGAACTTTCGGGCATCATTGCCGACATCGCCGCCAAGATCGACCGCGATTATTCGGAGCGCGTCAAAAACGGAAAGAAGCTTTTGCTTCTTTGCATCTTAAAAGGTTCCGTCGTCTTTATGGGCGATCTTATGAAGACGATAGAAACTCCCGTTGAGATAGACTTTATGAAAGTATCTTCATACGGCGGCGGCTCAAAGACTTCGGGTGCCGTGAATATAATTCTCGATATCCACCGCACGGATCTCGGAAATTGCGATATCCTCGTTATCGAAGATATCATCGACAGCGGACGTACTCTTTCATATCTTTGCGAATATCTGCGACTTAAAGGAGCAAACAGTGTTAAGACCTGCACGCTTCTTGATAAGCCCTCGCGCCGCGAGGTCGATTTCACCCCCGACTATACAGGCAAGGTGATACCGGACGAATTCGTGGTCGGCTTCGGACTTGATTATGATGAAAAATATCGCGCTTTGCCGTACGTCGGCATCTTAAAGCGCTCTGTATATGATAAATGATCGGAGGAGACATAGCTTAAATGAAGAAAAAAAGTACAGCTAAAGTACTCGTATTCTATGCGGTACTTATCGGCATTGTGTTGTTCGCATCAACAATGCTTTTGGATAATATGCAGGAGAGCGCCCCTAAATACAGCGACGTTATAAGATGCTTCGACGAGAAAATGGTCGATTCATTTACCGTCGATGAAGACCTTATGCTGACGTTGACGCTCAAAGACGGAAAATCGCCCGTAAAATATCGTTTGATGTCGCTTGAACTTTTCCTGCGCGACCTCGGCGATACGGTAAGAGAGCAATATGAAGCGGGCATTATCAAGGATTTCAACTATGAAGCTCCCGAGCCCATCGCTTGGTGGGTCAGCTTCTTGCCCTATGTGATCGTTATCGCCCTCTTTGTCGTTTTGTGGGTAATCACAATGAATCAAGCGGCAGGCAAGGGCGGCAAGATCGCCTCTTTCGGCAGAGCAAAGACCAAAATGGGCAAGGACGAAAAGAAAAAGGTGCTTTTTGCCGACGTTGCAGGTGCCGATGAAGAGAAAGAAGAACTTCACGAGATCGTCGATTTTCTCCGAGATCCCGCAAGATATTCTCGTCTTGGCGCGAAGATCCCGCACGGTGTGCTTTTGATGGGCCCTCCCGGCACGGGTAAAACACTTCTTGCAAAGGCAGTTGCAGGCGAGGCAGACGTACCGTTTTTCTCGATCTCCGGCTCCGATTTCGTCGAGATGTACGTCGGTGTCGGCGCTTCGCGTGTGCGAGATCTTTTTGACACCGCAAAAAAAGCAGCTCCCTCCATTATATTTATAGATGAGATCGACGCGGTCGGACGTCATCGCGGCGCAGGTCTCGGCGGCGGACACGATGAGCGCGAACAAACGCTTAACCAGCTGCTTGTTGAAATGGACGGCTTCGGCAACAACGAGGGCGTCATCGTCATGGCGGCAACGAACCGCTCAGATATCCTTGACCCGGCGCTCCTTCGCCCCGGACGTTTTGACAGACAGATCGTAGTAAGTTACCCCGATCTTCGCGGCAGAGAAGAGATCTTAAAGGTACATGCAAAAAACAAACCCTTTGAGGGCGACGTTGACCTTGCAAAGATCGCGCAGACGACCGTCGGCTTTACCGGCGCAGATCTTGCAAACCTCTTGAACGAAGCGGCTCTGACCGCTGCAAGAAAGGGCAAAAGCCTTATCGGAATGACGGATATCGAAGAAGCCTCTATGAAGATCATCGTCGGCATTCCGAAGAAAAACAAGATAAAAGAGAGCGAAAAGCGCAAGACCGCGTTCCACGAGGCAGGTCACGCTATCGTTGCACACGTTTTGCCCTCTCTCGACCCCGTAAGACTCATTTCCATAATTCCCTCCGGCAGAGCGCTCGGTTTCACCTTGAATCCGCCGAAAGAGGATAAATACAGCGTGTATAAGAGCGGACTCAAAGAAGAGATCGCCGAACTTCTCGGCGGACGTGTCGCCGAAAAGATCGTCTTTG
>JAGAFQ010000094.1 GCA_017612495.1 Clostridia bacterium | reverse complement strand
GGCGGCTGTTCAAGCCGCCGAGTCAAATTCGACGGGGTTGTTAAAAAAGTCCGATGACTTTTTTAACAACCCCTTTTCGTCCTGTATTTTGTCATTTGTCCCACGGATGTTTGTTTTTTAAGTCGTTATATAAAGATAGGTAACTTTCGTGACGGCTTTTTTGCAATATCCCGTTTTCGGAATCGCAAACGATCCGACATTCCTTTTCTTTTGTGTGAGTGCAGTCGGTATAGCGGCATTTTCCGAGATATTTTCTGTATTCTCTGAAAGCCGAGGGCAGTTCGTCAAGCGTCAAAAAGTCATAGTGCAGAAAGTCGAGCATGGTAAAGCCCGGCGTATCTGCAAGATACGTCACGTTTTCATCGCTGCCGTATAAAAGCTTATCGAGCGAAAACAGCTCAACGTGGCGAGTAGTGTGTTTGCCGCGCGATATTTTTTCGCTGAGATCTCCCACTTTCAGATAAAGCGAGGGAAAAAGAGAATTCAGCAGAGTCGATTTTCCCACTCCCGATGCACCGGCAAAGGCGGCGATCTTGCCTTTGAGAGAGCCTTTGATAAAATCTCTTAATGTGTCGATGCTCGATATATCGTCTTTATCGATGGCAAAAGTGATAAATCCGCTGTTTTTGTAAATATCGAAAAGCTCTTTTGCGAATGCGGGAGCTTCTTTTGTTTTTGTGACGATGATGACGGGCTCGATGCCCGCGGTATCGCAGATCGCGGTCAGCTTGTCGATGTAGCAAAGGTTGGGCGCCGGATATGAAGCCGAGAGGGCAATGAACATATAATCGAGATTTGCCATTGCCGGACGGATAAGCTCGTTTTTGCGCTCACAGATCTTGCAGATCGAATATCCGCCGTCTTGCGAGATCAAAACTCTGTCGCCGACAAGGGGAGAGATGCTCTCGTGTCTGAACGCGCCCTTTGCGCGGCATTCTATATATTCGTTTTCGGCTTCTTTTGAATAAACCGTATAAAGTCCGCCGAGCCCCTTTGTGATGATTCCCGATATTTTTTCCATATCAGAATATACGACGCGAAAAATTGCTCATGTCGGGCCATTGCGACGACGACTCATAGCTCGACTCCGAAGATGACGGCACGTCGACCTCTCCGTTTGAAACGGTTATGTCTATGACGGTCACGTTTTTCGGCACAGAATCGCCCTCTTTTATGCTTTGAGAAAGCACCGTGCCGCGGTCCTTTGAAGAATCGTCAAAGGTCACGTTGCCCAAGGTAAGACCGAGGTCCGTGATCGTCTTCATAGCCTCTGTTTCGGAAAGTCCCGAAAGATCGGGCATCGTTATCATTTCGGCAGCGGAGCCCGAGCTTACGTATAAAACGACCGTCTGACCCTCTGTGAGCATATCGCCCGCGGCGGGAGAGGTCGATATGACGTATCCGCTCGAGATCGATTTGTTCTGCTGACGTTCGATCTTGACTTTGAGAGCGAGCCCCATTTGTTCGAGCTTCAATTTTACTTCGCGGTTTTCCGATGCCGTATAGTCGGGCATATAAACGATGTTTTCGCCGCGGCTGACACTCAAAGTGAGAACACAGTATTGGCTGTTTTCTTTGACCTTTTTTGCGGAGCCTGCCGCGGGGGACTGCGCAACGATCACGCCGTCCTTTGCGTTTTCGTCAAAGACGTATTCATATTTGACCTGGTAGATAGAGGAAGAAAGCAGCGTTGACAGATCCGTTTCGTTCAGATTGACACCGACGACGTTTTTGACCTCTATTTGGTGTGTTTTCGTGGAGTTGTTGGATTTAATAAGTCCCGAGGCGATGATGACGATGCTGATTATCGCTACGAGCAGCAGCGCGCAAACAACGGCACCTATCGTTATGAGCATGGAGTTTTTGCTTTTTTTGTGTCTGTTGTTCGATTTTGCCATTGCCGAAATCGCATCTCCTTCAAGTTTTGCCTTTGCCGCGGCGCCGACAAGAGCCATCTCGGAGCGCGGACGCGTTTTGAACATCATGCCCGGATTTTTGCGAAGCTCGCTTAAATCAATGAGCATCTGCATGGCATTTTCATATCTGTTCTGCGGGTCTTTTTCCATTGCGCGCAAAATTATCTGTTCAAGTCCCACGGGCAGAGATTCGTTTACTTCCTTGGGCGCCACGGGCTTGTCGCTTATCTGCATCATGGCGACTGAAACGGGGCTTTCGGCAACAAAGGGCAAAGTGCCCGTTGCCATTTCATACATCATAATGCCGAGCGAATAAAGGTCGCTTCTGGGCGATATGGGCTTTCCGCTCGCCTGCTCCGGGCTGATATAATATACCGTTCCGATGGCTTTATCGCCGACCGACACGGTGTCGGCACTCGGCAGTTTTGCAATGCCGAAGTCGGTGACTTTCACGACACCGTTTTTGAGCAGCATTATGTTTTGCGGCTTGATATCACGGTGGATGATGCCTTTTTGATGAGCGTGAGCGAGGGCGGCAAGTATCTGACCTGCGAACGAGATGACCTCGCGGACCGGCAAAACGCCCTTGCGCGAAATATAGTTTTTAAGGGTGATGCCGTCGATATATTCCATTACGATATATTTGAGTTTATCCTTGACCGACACGTCGTAAATTTTAACGATGTTGGCGTGAGAGAGCATGGATACGGCTTTCGATTCATTGACAAAGCGCTTTATCGCCGCGGCGTCGTCGCCGTTTGATTCTTTGAGCATCTTTACGGCAACGGTCCTGTCCATAACGGTATCCTGTGCCTGAAAAACGACTGCCATACCGCCTATGCCGAGCACTTTATCTATTCTGTATCTGTTGTCAAATATTTGACCTACATACTGTTCAAACGATTCCATATAAGGGTTTTCCTTCCGTTTTTAACTTCTTTGTTTTATCAGTCGAGCTTTATCACTATTGCGGTTATGTTGTCGTTTCCGCCCGCGTCGTTTGCCGCCGATATAAGTTCGTTCGCCGCCGTTTCGGCGTCCTTGCAAAGACACGATGCGATATCTTCTTTTTTGACCATTCCGTATAAGCCGTCGGAGCATAAAAGCAGCGATGAGCCTCCCTTGCCCGCAAGAGATATCGAGGCGATGTCGGGGCGTATATCCTGCGATACGCCGACGGCGCGGGTTATGACGTTCTTTTGCGGATAAGTCTTTGCCTGCTCTTCGGTTATTTCGCCCGTGTCGATAAGATGCTGCACGAGCGAGTGATCGTGGGTCAGCCTTACGATATTGTCTTTGTTTGCCATATAGAGGCGGCTGTCGCCGACGTTCACGGTATAAAGCGTATCACCGACAATGATGGCGGCAACGAGCGTTGTGCCCATTCCGCGCAGACCCTCGTCGCTTTGCGCTTTTTTATAGACCTCTGCGTTCGCCGTCACTACCGCGTGCGCAAGGGCAGAGGCGATATCTCCGCTTTTCAGCGGATGTCTTGACGAATCGGTAAATATCTTTCCTATCCCCTCCGAAAAGACGCGTATCGCCGTTTCGCTTGCGATCTCACCGCCGGCGTTTCCGCCCATGCCGTCGCATACGATGCACGCAAGCACGTTTTGCGGATAAACCTTGATAAGAAAGTTATCCTGGTTCGCCTTTCTTTTTTTGCCTATGTCGGTCTTACCGTAACAAGTCATATTTTCCTCCGTGTTGCCAAAAAGGGCTTTTGTGGTATGTTAACTATGTATCTTGATCTTGCGCTCTGTTGCGGAGCTGTCCGCACGAGGCATTTATGTCGGGGCCGAGAGTACGGCGCACCGTCGCGGTGATGCCGCCTTTTTCAAGTATCGACTGAAACTCGAAGATGCGGGTTTTGGAGCCGGGGACGAACTGCGTTTCTTCGATGGGATTTACGGGTATGAGATTTATGTGCAAAGGCATCGATCTTGCGAATATCTGCGAAAACTTATCGACTATCGCCTTTGCGTCTTCTTTTGAGTCGTTGACGCCGGAAATGAGCGTATATTCAAACGATATGCGTCTGCCCGTCGCCGCAAAATAATCCTTTGTCGCTGTGAGCAGAGTTTCGACGTTCCACTTTTTGTTTATCGGCATAATTTTGCTTCGTGTTTCATTGTCTATCGCGTGGAGCGATATCGAAAGCGTTATTTGCAGATCTTCCTTTGCAAGATCGTATATGCGGTCAACGCAGCCGCAGGTCGATAAAGATATGTGCCTTGCGCCGATGCAAAGCCCGTCCTTATGGGTGACGATGTGCAAAAACTTTATGACGTTTTCATAGTTGTCAAGAGGCTCGCCCGTGCCCATAAGCACGATGCCCGAAACGCGCTCGCCGGTATCTTTTTCGATGCCGATGATCTGCGAAAGTATCTCGCACGGCTCAAGATTGCGCACAAGACCGCGCTTTGTCGATGCACAAAAGGCGCATCCCTGGCGGCAGCCCGCCTGAGTCGAAACGCAAACGGTGTTGCCGTGATTGTATTTCATAAAAACACTTTCGGCGCTTTGTCCGTCAGAAAAGCGGAAAAGATATTTTCTTGTGCCGTCGATCTTCGATACAAGCCGGGTCTCGACCGTCGGCAGTTCGCACTTGAACATATCGCAAAGCTTTGCGCGAAGCGGCTTTGAAAGCGTTGTTATTTCGTTTATGTCTTTGCCGCGGCAAAGCTCCGAGAAAACCTGCTTTGCGCGGTATTTCGGCTCGCCGAGCTTTGAAAACACATCTTCAAGCTCACAAAATTCAAGCGAGCGGATATCTTTTTTGTCTTCCACTTTTAAGCCTCGATCTTTTTAAGTTTGGCAATGAAAAATCCGTCGGTGCCGTCGCTCGGGAAAAAGGTGTGCATACCGTCGCACTTAAAGGTATCTATATCTATCTTGCAAAGCGAAAAATCCTTGTGGGAAGAAAGGAAATTTTCGATCTGTTTTTCGTTTTCGTCGGGACTTAGCGTGCAGGTCGAATAGAGTATCACGCCGCCCTTTTTGGTATATTTTGCCGCGTTTTCGAGGATCTTTGCCTGTATATTCGGCAGCCGCTCGATGTCGGAGGGGTTTTTGTGGCGTATATCGGGCTTTTTCTGCATAACGCCGAGACCCGAGCAGGGCACGTCGCAAATCACCTTGTCGGCGATCTCAAAAAGGCTTTCGTCTTCTTTTGTCGCGTCTTTCGCTTCGGCGTCTATTATCGTGATGCCGTAATTTTCGGCGCCGTTTTTGATGAGCGATATCTTGCTTTGATGCAAGTCGTATGCCGCTATCTTGCCGCAGTTTTTCATTTCCATCGCCGCGCCGAAAGCCTTTGAGCCGGGGGCGGAGCAGAGATCCAAAACAAGATCGCCGCACTCTGCGCCCAAAGACAAGACCGCGATCTGCGATGCGGCGTCCTGTACCATGAATTCGCCCTTGCAAACCGATTCGAGCTCTTCATAAGAGATCCTGTCGCAAAGGCATACAGCCGTCTTGACAAGCGGACTCGGCTTCGATTTGATATGAGCGTCAGAAAGTTTTTTTATAAGCTCGTCGCGGCTTATTTTAAGCGTGTTTGCGCGAAGAGTCATATACGGCGGATCGCTTTGCATCGCCGCAAGTATCTCTTCGCATTTTTCTTTTCCGTAGCCGCGAAGGAAAAGTGAGCATATCCATTCGGGGAAAGAATACGTTATCGATAAGTAGTATATGAAATCGCCGTTCTTATCGGGAAAGGCGACTTTTTTATCGCGTCTTAAAAATTCGCGCAAAACGGCGTTGACAAACGACACGGATGCGTTTTTAGCAAAGCGCTTTGCAAGTTCTCCCGCCTCGTTTAAGACTGCGTGATCGGGCACTCTGTCAAAAAACATGAGCTGATATATGCTCATCCGTAAAACGATCAGCACGTTTTCGTCGATGGAAGAAAGCGGCTTGTTTGAAAGCTTTGATATGATATAGTCAAGAGTTATCTGCTTTTCTGCGGTGCCGAAGACCAGGGCGGTATAGAGATTTTTGTCGGCGCCCTCAAGACCTGTTTTCCTGATGGCGGCATCCGTTTCGATATTGAGATATTTGCCCGCCGCGGCATATTTTTTCAGCGATATGAAAGCGGCACATCTTGCGTTCATTTTTTACCTCTTGAGTTATTATTCCAGAATATCGCCCGCCGCGGCGCGTCTGCCTCGGCAGAAGTCGCCGTCGGACATACAACTCTTGCCCTCGGGGATAAGCGCGGTTATATGGAGAGCGCCGCCGCAAACCTTTACGACAAGGCGTTTTTCCGCTTCGATGACTGTGCCGTTTTCGGCATCTTTTTCACATTCGCACATAACGCCCGAAACGATCTTTATCCTTATGGGAGTTTTGTCGTCTCCGTGCAAAAGCGTTGCCGACATAAGGGGCGCGGGAGAAAGGGCGCGTATCTTGCGGCACAAAAGAGATATTTCGGTATTTGCGTCAAAAAGGGTGTCTTCCTTTTCGATCTTTTTGGCATAGGTAGAGAGGGCATCGTCTTGCTTTTTGGGGCAGAGAGCGCCGTTTTGAGCGTCTTTTGCGGTCTTGCAGATAAGACGTGCGCCGATCTTTGAAAGTTTCTCTGTAAGCGTCGCCGCGGTGTCGTTATCATCTATTTTGACACTTTCGCAGTCTAAAATATCGCCCGTGTCAAGTCCTTTTTCCATAAACATCGTGCAAACGCCAGTTTCTTTGTCGCCCTCGATTATGGCACTTTGTATGGGCGCGGCGCCTCTGTGACGGGGCAAGAGGGATGCGTGTATGTTGATGCAGCCGTATTTCGGATATGAAAGCACGTTTTCGGGCAGTATTTTACCGTATGCCGCGACTACGATCAAATCGGGAGAGAGCGATTTTAACAGCTCATAAAAGTCATCGTCGCGGAGCGTTTGAGGCTGATAGACGGGTATTGAATTTGCAAGCGCGAATTCCTTGGTCGGCGGAGGGGTAAGCTTGTGTCCGCGTCCTTTCGGCTTGTCGGGCTGGCAGACAAGACCGACTATATTATGCCCGTCGTTTTTGAGCGCTTCAAGCGGCAAAACGGCAAATTCGGGAGTGCCCATATAAAGTATATTCATAAGTTGTCCTCTTTATTTCGGATCAGTCGTTGTCGGTGTTTTTATACATCTCGATGGCTTTGTCGGAATATAAGATCCCGTCGAGATGGTCGATCTCGTGGCAAAAGCATCTTGCGTTGAGTTCATATCCGTCATAGCGGCAAAGCTTGCCGTTTCGGTCGAGCGCTTCGACTATGACGTGGGCGGGGCGCTTGACCTTTCCGCTCTTGCCGGGCAAAGAAAGGCAGCCCTCTATTTCGCACTGTTCGCCCTCGGCTTTTTTTATGACGGGGTTTATGAGTTCGAGCATCTTGCCGGGCTCCGTTTCCATAACGACCACGCGGCGCAAAACGCCCACCTGGGGAGCCGCAAGTCCGCAGCCGTCGGCATCGCGCATCGTTTCTTTCATATCGTCGAGCAAGCGCAGTATTCTCGGCGTTATTTCAGAGACCTCGCGGCTGTGAAGCCGAAGTCCCGTATCGTTTTCTTTTAAGATCTTGAGAATTGCCATATTAAACTCCATTCCGGCGATTTTCCGTCATATTTTTTCGGGCATCGTGTCTATCGATATTTTTGATTTTGAATTTGCGAATGCCTTGAGCGTTTCCAAAAAGAGAGCTTGCGTCTTTGCGTTTTGACGGCATTTGATGACGAGCCTCATTCTGAACTTGTCCTTTTGCATAAAGACATCTGATTCAAAAGGACCGTAAATTTCTATGGGGATATCGTGATATTTTGCGGTTATTTCCGATTTTAAGTGCCAAAGCACGTCGTTTGCGACGTTTATCGCTCTGTTTTGATCGGTGTCGGAAACGGATATTTCGACGATATCGCAAAACGGAGGGAATATGAGCGCTTCGCGCAGCTTTATCTCGGTGTCGTAAAAGGCGACGTAATCCTGCGATGCCGCCTGCTTTAAGACGTTGTTGTCGGGGCAAGCCGTCTGCAAAACGGCGCAGCCGTGCTTTTTGGCGCGTCCGGCTCTGCCGATGACCTGCGTCAAGAGCGAAAAGGCGCGTTCGGCGGCGCGGTAATCGCCGAGGTAGAGCATACCGTCGGCATCTATTATGCCCACGAGCGTCACGTTGGGAAAATCGTGTCCCTTGGCGACCATTTGCGTTCCGAGCAGAATATCGGCATCGCCGCATCGGAACTTTGACAGTATATCTTCATAGGAGCCGGCGGCGCCTACGCTGTCGGCATCCATTCTTAAAATCTTCGCATCGGGAAAGAGGGTGTGCAGATCCTCTTCGATATGCTGTGTGCCGAAGCCGAAAAAATTCAAATGCTCCGAGTGGCACGTCGGGCAGACTTTCGGCACGGGTATCTTGTATCCGCAGAAGTGACATTCCAAAAAGTCTCCGCTTTTGAGTTCGCTTTTGTGATACGTCATCGAAACGGAGCAGTGCGGGCACGCGACGACGGACGAGCATGACATACAGGTGACGAAATTGTTATATCCGCGTCGGTTGATGAACAAGATCATCTGTTCTTTTTTGGCAAGCCGCTTTGCGATCTCGTCTTTCAAGACCTCGCCGATGGCGCCGACGTTGCCGCTTTTCGCATCAAGCCGTCTGTCGGCAAAGATGACATCGGGCAGGGCGGAATTTCCGAAGCGCGAGGGGAGGGTGACGAGAGTATATTTGCCTATCGAGGCTTTGTAGTAGCTTTCAAGAGAGGGTGTCGCCGAAGCCAATAACAGCATCGCGCCGCCTTTGGCACAGCGAAAGCGCGCCGCATCGCGCGCGTGGTATTTCGGCGAAAGCTCCGAACGGTATGAATGTTCGCCCTCCTCGTCCATTATGATAAGACCGAGATTTGAAACGGGCGCAAAAACAGCCGATCGGGTGCCGATTATGACAGTCGCTTTTCCGCTTTTTATGCGCTTGTAGGTATCAAAGCGCTCCGTGTTTGAAAGTCCCGAATGAATGACGGCGACCTTGTCTTTATAGCAGGCGCAGAAAAGGGACGTGAATTGCGGAGTCAAGGCTATTTCGGGCACCATGAAAATAACGCTCTTGCCGTCTAAGACCGCCTTGTCGATCATATACTTTATGACCGTTGTCTTACCGCTGCCCGTGACGCCGTGCAAAAGCGCGCATCCTGCGCCTTTTTCGTAGACCTCGCAGAGTTTTATATAAGCATCGTTTTGCTCTTTTGAAAGAATGCCGAAAGCGGATGAAGCATCCGCTTTTTTATCGTATGAGTTCACAAATCTGTCGCACTTGCGGGTTTTCAGTATCCCCGTTTTGCAAAGGTCGTGCAGCTGCGAAAGATTTGCATCGGGGCAGATTATCTTTGCTTCTTCGATGAGGGTCGATCTTTCAAATTCGTCAAGAGGCGATGTCAAAACGGTGTCAAGTATCGCTCTCTTGCCTGCCGAACGCACTTTCGGCTTTTCGCCGCACAAAAGAGCGGCGATTTCCTCTTTGGGGATATTCGCCGAAACGTATTCCGAAAACGAGCCCTGCTTTTGAGAAAAGACAGTCTCCTCTTCAAAAATCCCTCTTTCGATAAGTCCGTTTACATAGGGCAAAAGCTTTTTATCGGCAATATCCTGCCTGCAAAGCTTTTTGCCGTTTTGAAAAACGCAGTCCCAAAGAGCGGCTTCGTTTTTATCCTGCGGGCGCTCGCCCTTTATGCTTATGTATTCTTTGATGACCCCGAGCGCTTTCGGCGGAAGCACGCATTTTACGCATTCCCCGAACGAGCAAAAGGTCGTTTGCGAAATGTATCGGCAGAGCTCCGAAAGCTCCTTCGATATCGAAAACAGTTCGCTTGCGCGGCTTATCACCGCTTTCGTTTTTTTCAGATCGGATGTGTCACAAACTTCGCGCACTACCCCAAAGGTCTTTCTGTTGCCGCCGCCGAAAGGAACAGACACGATATCGCCGATCTTTGAATCAAAGGTATCGGAATACGTATAGAGCCTGTCGGCAGTTACGGGCACGTCAAATATCGAAACCTTGACATAGCGCTTCATTTGAGGTCCTCCGAAAAATTCAGTCGTTTATGATGACCACTTCGTCGCGGTAAAGCTTATATATCGCTTTTTTGACCGCCTTGGGCTCTGAACTGTCTTTCTTTGCGGGCAAAGAGGTGCCTATTTCGGCATTTGCCTTTGCAAGCTCCGTGTCGGCGATCTCTTTTTCCGTTATCGCTCTTGCGCAGCGGGCGGTCGCAATAACGAGCGAATAGCGGTTATAGCGGCCTTTGGTGATTTCATCAATTGACGGATAGATCATAATATTTTCTCTCTTTCGATAAATCGTTTATTTGATATAGTTGTCTATAAATTCGGCATTGTATGCCGTTCTGTGCGTTTCGGAATCGACTATCTTCTTGATCTCGCAAACGGCGTTTTCAACGGTGTCGTTGATGACGAGATAATCGTATTCGCGTGCGATCTTTATCTCGCTCTTTGCCGTTTCAAGACGGTTTTTTATATCTTCTTCCGTGTTCGATTTTCTGCCGCGAAGTCTTCCCTCAAGGGTTTCGATATCGGGCGGCAGTATCATTATCATTATCGCGTCGGGATAAGCCGCTTTGACCTGCAAAGCGCCCTTTGTCTCGATTTCCAGAATGACGTGCTTGCCCTCTGCGAGCAGTCTTTCTACGGGCTCGCGCGGTGTGCCGTAATAGTTGCCGACGTATTGGGCGTGTTCAAGCATCTGCCCGCCGTCGATAAGCGCCTCGAACTCCTCTTTCGTTATAAAAAAATAGTGTTTGCCGTGTTCTTCGCCCGCTCTCGGCGCACGGGTCGTGGCAGATACGGAAAACGCAAAGCGTGTATCCTTCAATAACTTTGAGGTGACAGTGCTTTTTCCGCTGCCGGAGGGACCGCTGATCACGATCAATACTCCTGGGTTTGCCATGATAAATCTCCTTTACTGTTACGGCGGTAGCCGATTGAATACTTATTCTTCTTCGCTTGCGCTCTCTTCGTCGCTTTCCTGCTCTGCGAATCCTTCAAGACGTCCGCGCAGAGTTTCGGGCTGTATTGCCGACAAAATGACGTGCTCGCTGTCTGTGATGATGACGGAGCGCGTGCGTCTGCCGCAGGTGACGTCGATGGCGCGCTTTGAATCCTTTGCATCCTGTATCAGACGCTTTACGGGCGCGCTTTCGGGTGTTATGAGGGTGACGACTCTGTGTGCGGCAAGCATATTGCCGAAGCCTATGTTGATAAATTGCATAAAATTATCTCCTTTGCTGCGTGTTTACGCGATAAAGAAACGATATTCCGTCTTTGAATAAAAGCTTTCTCCCGCCTTTAACACGGGGGAGGGAAAATATGAATATTCGGTGCTGCCGGGGAAATTCTGCGTCTCGAGGCAGAGCGCCGAATAGCGCATTTTTTTGCCGCCCTTTATCTTTTTCGGATAAAGGGTGTTTGCGATATAAAGCTGCATGCCGGGCATATCGGTATAAGTTTCCATCAATATCCCGCTCTCGGGAGAATAAAAGCTTGCCGCCTTTTTGAAAACTCTTTTGTCGGCGATATCCAAAACGTAGTTGTGGTCTATTCTGCCGTTATCATAAACGTTTCCGTTTTTGTCGATGAGAACGTTTGCAAGATACGTCGGTCTTCTCAAATCGAAGCGCGTGTTTTTGACGGGCGCTATCTTTCCGTTTGCCATACAATATTTATCGCTCGGCAGATATGCGTCGGCAAAGACCTGCAAATACTGTGTTTCGACGCCGAGAGGGGATGAGAAGCCGGCAAGGTTGAAATAGGAGTGGTTTGTGAAATTCACCACCGTATCCTTGTCGCTCTTTGCAAAATATTCGATCGAGAACTCTCCCTTATCCGAGAGGGAGAAAACCACCTTGAAATCGAGTGTACCGGGAAAACCCTCGTCGCCGTCTTCCGATACAAGGTGCGCCGCTATCGAATGTTCCGACAGTATCTCGATATCGAAGAAGCGGCGATTGAAGCCCACCTTTCCGCCGTGCATGTGGTTGGGACCGTCATTTACGAAAAGGGAATATTCTTTTTTGCCGAGCGTAAAGCGCCCTTTGGGTATGCGGTTGGCAAAGCGGCCCACCGTGGCTCCGAAATAGCAGTCGTCGTTTTCATAGTCCTCTGCAGAGGCAAGTCCTATCACGACGTCCGTTAATTCGCCGTTTGCATCCGGCACGAAAAGATTTACCACCGTGGCGCCGAAGTCAGACACCGACACTGAATACTTTCCGTTTTTTATCGTGTAAAGCGTGGCTTTTCTGCCGCTCACGCATCCGAAATCCGAGAGTGTTACCATAAATATCTCCGACAGATCATTCGAGATTTTGAATTTGTTCGCGTATCTTTTCTATCTCGCTCTTTGCGGCGATAACTATCTTCGTTATCTCGACCGAGTTCGATTTTGAACCGATGGTGTTGACCTCGCGGTTCATTTCCTGAATGAGAAAGTCAAGCTTTCTGCCCACGGCTCCGCCCTCGGCAAAAATGCCGTCAAAGCTCTCAAAATGGCTCTTTAGGCGCACCGTTTCTTCGTCGATGGCGACCTTGTCGGCAAAGATGGCACATTCGGTTAAAATTCTTTGCTCATCCGGCTCTATCTTGTTGTCGGCAAGCACCGCGACAAGCTTTTCGTGCAGGCGGTCGTGATATACTTTTATGCTCTGCTCGCAAAGAGACTCGATCTTCGGCACCATCGCGGCAAGAGCGTTTTTCTTTTGCAAAAGGTCGTTTTTCAGACGTTCGCCCTCGTTTGCGCGCATCTTTTTGAATTCGTCAAGCGCTTCCGCTATCGCCGTTTTCAGTTCATCCCAGTCGCGTTCGGCATCTTCGTCGGGTTTTTGGCAGACAAAAAGATCGCTCCTTGCGGCGACGCGCATAGTCGATATGTCGTCGGGCAGATTGAATTTGTCGCGCAGGATTTTGAGCGCTTCGATATAGCTTTCGGCGGCGCCCTCGTCAAGTGTGAACTTTGTGTCGCTCGATGCCGCGATATCGAGGTTTACGAAAATATCGACCTTTCCTCTGACGATGCCGGCATCCGATATGAATGAGCGCACCTTTTCTTCGAGATATGAGAGAGAACGCGGCAATTTTACCGTCAGATCGAGATATCTGTTGTTTACGCTTTTTATTTCAACCGTTAAAGTCTTCGTTTCGAAAACGTGCTTGGCACGTCCGAAAGCGGTCATGCTGTTTATCATAATTCAACCTCTTTGGATTTATTTGAGCTTCATTTGAGTTTTGAAATGCCGGGCATAAAAATAAGGTATATATAAAATATTATATATCAGTAGTAAAATTTTGTCAACACGGCACCAAACGGGAAAGAGGAGCGAAAAG
>JAGAFQ010000093.1 GCA_017612495.1 Clostridia bacterium | reverse complement strand
AACTTCAAAAGAGCCGTTTCGATATCCGAAAGCATCGCCTTATATTTTTCGAGTTTTTCGCGCTCGACAGCGACGACTTTTTCGGGGGCTTTTGCAACGAAACTTTCATTTGAAAGCTTTGAATTTACCCTCTCGATCTCGGCAAGCGCCTTTGCCTTTTCGCCCTCCAAGCGGATCTTTTCGGCCTCAAAGTCGATTATGTCGGCAAGGTCGATGAATACGACTGCACCGTCGCAGATGATCTGAATGGCGTTATCGCCCTTATATTCGTCAAGTATCTCTGTGTCGGATGCCGACGCCATACGCGCAAAGACGGTATGCGACCATTCGCCGAAGGTCTCTTTATCTTGTGTGACGATCTTGAGTTTCGCCTTTTTCGAGGGAGCAACGTTCATTTCGGAGCGGCGGTTTCTTATCGCCTTGATGGCTCCGATGAGTCTTTCCATCTTCTTTTCGTCGTCGGAAAAATCAAGTTTTTCGCTGTATTCGGGATATTCGGCGATCATTATGCTCTCACCCTCATGAGGCAAGCTCTGCCATATCTCTTCGGTGATGAACGGCAAGAACGGATGCAAAAGGCGCAAAGTGCCGTCAAGCACCCGGCAGATAACGTTTTGAGCCGTAACGTTCTCTTTCGTGCCTTTTTCTGCAAAACGTATCTTGCAAAGCTCGATATACCAATCGCAGAAAACGTCCCATACAAAGTCGTAGATCTTCGAGAGCGCAACGCCGAGCTCGAATTTGTCAAGGTTTGTTTTGACATCCGATACCAGACGGTTGAAAGCGGAAATTATCCACTTATCTTCGCGCGCAAGATCGCATTCTTTCGGCAATTCGGCTTTTTCGATATCGAGATTCATCAAAACGAAGCGCGAAGCGTTCCAAAGCTTGTTGCAGAAATTGCGCGCCGCTTCGATCTTTTCATCCGAAAAACGCATATCGTTTCCGGGAGAGTTGCCCGTTGCAAGCGCAAAGCGCAAAGCATCAGCGCCGTATTTATCGATGATCTCGAGCGGATCTATGCCGTTGCCGAGAGATTTTGACATCTTTCTGCCCTGTGCGTCTCTGACAAGACCGTGTATCAAAACGGTGTCAAAGGGGGCTTTGCCCGTATATTCGAGTCCCGAGAAGATCATTCTCGATACCCAGAAGGTGATGATATCGTAACCGGTGACAAGAACGCTTGTGGGATAGAATTCTTTAAGGTCTTCGGTGTCGTCAGGCCAGCCGAGTGTTGAGAAAGGCCAAAGAGCCGATGAGAACCAGGTGTCGAGCGTATCGGGATCCTGGCGCATTTTCTTGCCGCACTTGGGGCAAACGGCGCTGTCTTCTTTGGTAACGACTATCTCGCCGCAGTCATCGCAATAGAATGCGGGTATTCTGTGTCCCCACCAAAGCTGACGGGAGATGCACCAGTCGCGTATGTTTTCCATCCAATAAAAATAGTTTTTGTCAAAGCGTTCGGGAACGAACTTGATATCGCCGTTTTTGACGGCATCGACAGCAGGCTTTGCCAAAGGCGGCATCTTGACGAACCACTGTTTTGAGACACGCGGCTCAATGGTAGTGCCGCAGCGGTAGCAGGTGCCGACGTTGTGAGAATAGTCTTCGATCTTTGTAAGATATCCGCCCGCTTTAAGATCTTCGACTATCGCCTTGCGTGCCTCGAATCTATCCATTCCGGCATATTTGGGATAGTCTTCTGTGATCTTTGCATCGTCGGTCAAAACGTTTATCACTTCAAGATCATGGCGCAAGCCGACCTCAAAGTCGTTGGGGTCGTGTGCCGGCGTGATCTTGACAACGCCCGTGCCGAAATCCATTTCGACGTATTCATCCGCTATGATCGGAATTTCTCTATTGACGAGCGGTACTAAAACGGTCTTGCCGACGAGGTGTTTATATCTTTCGTCCTTGGGATTTACCGCAACGGCGGTATCGCCGAGCATGGTCTCGGGACGTGTCGTGGCAAATTCGATATATCCGCTGTTGTCGGTAAGCGGATAGCGCATGTGCCAAAAATGGCCTGCCTGATCTTCATATTCGACCTCGGCATCGGATATTGAGGTCTTGCAATGCGGACACCAGTTGATTATTCTTTCGCCGCGGTAGATAAGACCCTTTTCATAAAGGCGGACGAATACCTCTTTGACCGCCTTTGAACAACCATCGTCAAGGGTGAAACGGCGTCTTTCCCAATCGCATGACGAGCCGAGCTTTTTGAGCTGCTCAACGATCCTTCCGCCGTATTTGTCGTTCCATTCCCATGCGCGCTTCAAAAAGCCTTCTCTGCCGACATCCTCTTTTGAAAGTCCCTCTTTGCGCATCGCCTCAACGATCTTTGCTTCGGTCGCGATGGATGCGTGGTCGGTGCCGGGCACCCAAAGGGTAGAATAGCCCTGCATACGCTTATAGCGGATAAGAATATCCTGCAAGGTATTGTCAAGAGCATGGCCCATGTGAAGCTGACCGGTGATGTTGGGAGGCGGTATCACGATGGTAAAATGCTCCTTATCGGTCTTCATATTCGGCGCAAAATAGTGACTGTCATTCCAAAACTTATAAAGACGGTCTTCAAATTCCAATGGGGAATATGTTTTTGCAAGTTCCTTTTTCATAAAAACTCCATTCCGCCGCCGCAAGACGGCAACACAAATATACGTTTGCCGGCATATTGCCGAGATGACCTCTCACGTCTATCTGCAAAAAAATAAAAAAACGCACGGCGAGCCCCAACAGGACGCCTATGCGCGGTACCACCTGAATTCGTTGCAATGCAACGCACTCTTTTCGTTAACGCCGAAATACGTGCAGACTACTGTTTTCACCCGCAAGGCTCCGAGACGACTTCGCCCTTTTCCCTTCTGCAAACTTCTCAGCGCCGTTTGCTCTCTGTGAGCGGATTATCGGGTTACTGCTTCTCTTCATAGCCGTTTATACGCATAATATAGCACAAAGCCGCACTTTTGTCAACACAAAAGACGGCTTTGTCGATTATTTTATGGGGCATAGGATTTTTTGAGAAAAGGCGGCGCATCTTGCGGCTCATTTTTCAAAAATCGCAGAAGAGAGCGCTTTTATCGCAAAGTCCACTTCGTTTTTGTCAAGCCCCGTATAGTTCATGATAAGCTTGCCGCGCGACTTTTCACATTCAACCGTATAGTCGCTTTCAAACAGAATATGAACACCCGCGCGCTCAAGATTTTTTCTTATTCCGTCTTCATCGGCACATTCGATGCACAAGAGAAAATGCGTTCCCGCATTCTCCTCTTCGATGCGGTATTTTTTTGGCGGAAAGTATGTGCTTATCGCATTCATGACAAGTTCTCTTATCAAGGCAAGCTCTCGGCGGCGGCGCCCTATATGTCTTTCAAAATATCCGCCCTCAATGAATTTTGCAAGGGTATATTGCTCAAAAGCCGGCACGGTGCAGGATAAAAAGCCCATCTTCTCATTGTATTTTTTAAGATAGTCCTGCGGCAGTACCATATACGCTATGCGAAGCGACGGAGATATGGTCTTTGAAAAGGTGTTCAGATATATCACCCTTTGCGGAAATATTGTTGCAAGCGGCATTTGATATGCTCCGTTCTGACGGAACTCGGTGTCGTATTCGTCTTCGATGATGAGCCTTTTTTTGTCTTTGCAAAGCCACTTGCCTATCTCCTCGCGCCGATGAGATGACGTGATCTTTCCGCTGGGGAAATGATGCCCCGGTGAAATGTGCAAAACGTCGGCGCCCGACGCATATAGATCAAAAACGGATATGCCCTCGCCGTCAAGCGGAATATATTTTACTCTCTTGCCCGAAAGCTCATAGCTTTTCGATATGGCGCCGTAGCCGGGGTCTTCGACTCCTATAACGGCACCCGTCGGCAAAAGAGACGAGAGCAGACCGTAAAGATATTCGCTTCCCGCTCCGATGATTATCTGCTCCGGCAAAACGTTCATGCCCCTCGTTTTGAGAAGATATTCGCAGATCGCCCTTTTAAGTATGAGCGCACCCGTCTTATCGGACGACGCCAAAAGCTCACAGCCGTAATCGAGTATCACCGAACGCATAAGATGCGACCAGACCGAAAACGGGAACTGAGCGGAGCTTATCGCGTTTGAGCAAAAGTCGATCTCATATTTTTCTCTTTTGCCCGATCTGTCGCCGACATCCGCTTCGACATCGTCAAATGATGACGTTGCAACGGGCGGCAAAGCGTTTGAAACGAAATATCCCCTTTTGGTCTCGGCGCGACAAATGCCCTCGTCGCAAAGGCGCGCATAGGCGCTCTCGACCGTGACCTTTGAGATGTGAAGATGCTCCGAAAGCGCTCTTTTTGACGGCAGTCTTTCACCCGATCTTATTTTTCTTGCGATAATATCCCGCTTTATCGCAGAATAGAGTTTTTCATAGAGAAATCTTCCCTTTTCCTTTTCGAGATCATACGTCAGCATATTTACCTCTGGCATTATTTTTTATTATAATTTTGGTAATTGTTTTAATGCCACAATTCAATTATACTCTATTATGTGAAATTTTACAAGCAAAAGCTTTTATGAAGGCGCAAAATATGAACGATAAAAAAACCAAACACATAGTCATATACGCGATGCTGACAGCCTTTTGCTGCATAGCGACGCTCTTTCGCGGCATCCCCTCGCCCACGGGAGGCTTTGCAAATCTCGGCGACATTGCCGTTTTGCTTATCTCATGGCTCTTGCCGAGCGGCTTTTGCGTATTCTGCGCATCTCTCGGCTCCGCTCTTGCAGACGTTCTTTTGGGATGCGCATATTATGCTCCGGGAACGCTCGTTATCAAGGGCACAATGGCGCTTATCGCCTTTTTGATGATGAGAAGATCAAAGAATAAATCCGTATCCGCGATCGTTTCGGCGGCAGCTGCCGAAGCGGTAATGATCATAGGATATTTCGGATATTCCGTTTTGCTTTTGGGCAAAGCGCTTGCGGCAGCTCTCGATTCGGTGCCGCACAACGCAGTCCAGGCACTCGTTTGCTCGGTGGTGGCGGTGATCTTATACAAGGTCATAAATCGATATGACGTACTAAAAAGATTTTTCGATCAATAAAAAAACACGGCAAAGCCGTGTTTTTTTATTGAAGATACGTATCGTAAATTTTTGCGGTATCAAGTACGTGATACATCTGATCGCGATATCCTCCGCCTGCGCCGAGAGTGATAAGCACATAGGTGTTGCCGTCTTTCTTTGCAACGCTCGCAAGACACTGCGCCGCCTCGTCGGTAAAGCCCGTCTTTGCGCCGACAACGTAGCCTCTGTCAAGATTTGCCTTATTGTATGATATTGCCCATGTGGCATTTATTCTCATACCGTCGGGATGCTCTTTCGTTTTTGAGGTCGTATATTGCGTGGTGGTGAATATCTGATAAAACTTTTCGTTTTTGAGCGCATATTCCAAAAGGTGCGCCATATCGTAGGCGGTCGTGTAGTGGTCTTTGTCGTGAAGTCCCGTCACGTTTGAAAAATGCGTGTTTGACAGTCCCAATTTTTCACATTCGAGATTCATCAAGGCAACAAAGTTTTCTTCACTGCCGGCAACGGTATTCGCAAGTCCCAGAGCCGTATCGGCACCCGAAGCAAGCATCGTGCCGTAGAGCATATCGTCGAAATTCATTTTTTCTCCCACCGAATATCCGACGACGGACGCATTTTCAATGAACAAATAGTCAGCCATATCGCGGTCGAGCGAAAAAGTCGCCTCATAATCGCCGCAGTTTTCGAGGGCGACGATCAGCGTCATTATTTTTGTTAAAGAGGCGGGATACGCGATCTTCGCGCCGTCCTTTTCGGCAAGTATTTTTTTGTTGGTGAGATCGACAAGCAAAATATTATTGCTGTAATATCCGTCGCTTATTCTGTCGGTGTATTCGTCGGCAGAGATCGTTTGCACGGTCGCGGAATTCGCCGTTTTTTCGGAAATTCCGATGCTTTCGGTGGCAGAAGACGAGCGCGGAGCAAGCAAAACGGCACAAAGCGTTATTATGACTATCGCGCCGAATATAACGCCGGCAATGATGCTGTTGCGCTTTCTTCTTTTGTTTTGCGCTTTGATTTTTGCAAGCGCGGCTGCGGCGCGCGCATTAGGAGATGCGCGCCGCGGAGCCTGTTTATAATCGTTTTGCATATTTCCCTCAAAATCAGTTTTTGAAGCTGTGAACGGGCGCCGGGATCCTTCCGCCTCTGTTGACGAAATCGGCGCAGGAGCGTGAGTTGAGAGCCATTATCGGCGCTCTGCCCAAAAGTCCGCCGAAATCGACGTAGTCGCCCTCTTTCTTGCCGTATGCGGGAATTACGCGCACGGCGGTGGTTTTATTGTTTATAACGCCGATGGCGATCTCGTCTGCGATGATGCCGCAGATCGTTTCTTCGCTGACATCGCCCGGAACGGCTATCATATCAAGACCTACCGAGCATACCGCCGTCATCGCTTCAAGCTTTTCAACAGTCAGCGCTCCGCTTTCCGCGGCGGCTATCATGCCGGCATCTTCAGATACGGGTATGAATGCGCCCGAAAGTCCGCCGACGTAAGATGATGCCATGATGCCGCCCTTTTTAACGGCATCGTTGAGCATTGCCAAAGCGGCGGTAGTGCCGTGAGTTCCGCACATTTCAAGTCCCATATTTTCAAGCACCAATGCGACCGAATCGCCGACAGCGGGGGTGGGCGCCAAAGAGAGATCGACAATGCCGAACGGCACTCCGAGACGCTTCGACGCTTCCTTTGCGACAAGCTGACCCATACGGGTGATCTTGAACGAGGTTTTCTTTATTACGTCGGCAAGCTCGCCGAAATCGCATTTGCCCGCCTTTTCTATTGCGCGCGCCATAACGCCTGGGCCCGAAACGCCTACGTTGATAACGCTCTCGCCCTCTCCGACGCCGTGAAATGCGCCTGCCATAAAGGGGTTGTCTTCAGGTGCGTTCGCAAATACGACAAGCTTTGAACAAGCCGATGAATCGGTATCTTTCGTGAGATATGCCGCTTTTTTTATCACCGTGCCCATAAGTCTTACCGCATCCATATTGATGCCCGTTTTCGACGTGGCAACGTTGACACTCGAGCACACCGACGATGTCGAGGCAAGTGCTTCGGGAATGCTGTCTATAAGCGCTTTGTCGGCATTCGTCATAGCCTTGTGGACAAGAGCGGAATATCCGCCGATAAAGTTGATGCCCAAGGTATCTGCCGCTCTGTCGAGCGTTTTTGCGATCTTCACCATATCGCCTGAGTCTCTGTTTTGTGACACTATCGATATTGGCGTTACCGACACACGTTTGTTGATTATCGGTATGCCGTATGTTTTTTCTATCTCGCATCCGACACGGCAAAGGTCTTTTGCCGTGGTCGTGATCTTATCATAGATCTTATCGCAAAGCCGCGTTGTATCTTCACTTGCGCAGTCGAGCAAGGATATGCCCATGGTGATCGTGCGTATGTCAAGATTTTCCTCGCGGATCATATTTATGGTTTCTGAAATATCATCTCTGCTGAGCATATGTATTCTCCAAATCAGATTTTGTGCATTGAGTTGAACAAGTCTTCGTGCATTACGTGGATCTCAAGTCCGTTCGTTTTGCCGAGCGCTTCCATTTCATCGACGAATTCGGTGAATTCAACGTTCAACTTATCCATATTGATGAGCATGATCATAGCGAAATAATCGTCTAAAATGCTCTGCGAAATATCAAGGATATTTGCGCCGAGCGCGGCACATTTCGTGCTGACGAGGGCGACAATGCCCATGCTGTCTTTTCCGACAACGCTGACAACGGTTTTCATATTTTCATCCTTTCGGGCAATTACGCCGCAAATAATAATAAATTATTATACAGTACTTTCATAAGATTTGCAATATTTTTCAGTCAGGAGTAAAAATTTGATTTTTTTAACGATATATGATATAATATCATATTGCAAAAGGCGGTGATCAAAACGGAAGAAAATGATTTTGTGAGCAGATTCACCGAACAAGTGGTAAAAAGAGAAAAAGACGGCGTATCAAGATTTGTTTCCTCTCTTGTCATCGTTTTGTTTTTCATTGTGCTTTCAGGACTTTTTGCCGTCCTTTATTTCTTTTTCAATTCTCTGCCCATCGCGCTCGTGATATGCGTGCTCATAGTCCTTTTGACTCTGCCGCTTATTCTGCGCCGAACAAAGACAGAATTCGAATACTGTGCCTTTGCCGATGAAATAAGATTTGCAAAAATCACGGGCAATGCCTATCGGCACGAGATTTGCACGGTGAATATAAGAAACATCGAATACATCGGCAAAAGCGGCGATCTGCCGTACTTGCAAAGCGAGATCTCGTTTTCATATAACTGTTCAAAAAATCGCAAGATCGACGGCGAGTGCGATTTTTTGGCTTGGCGCGAGGACGACAAAAAGGGAGTTATTTATCTCAATATCGGAAACGACCTTAAAAGATTTTTGCAATCGCAGAAAAGGAGCGCCTTTATTTCATAACGCTCATAAAATTTTCATATAATCATAAAAAACCTTATGGGTATGATCGTATGAAAAAGTTTGTTTGCGTTTTTGTTGCTTTTCTTTCACTTTCGCTTTTTTCCTGCCGCGGCACAAGCAAAAAAGACTATTACTCTTCGGAATTTCGTGAAAATTTCGATATAAAAGTGCAAATCTCCGATTTTGATTTCGGCGGCAGCGTTTCATATTCGTCGAAGGATGATTTTGAAATATCGCTTTCATATCCCGAAAATCTTTGTGGCTTGAAGATCGTATGCAAAAATTCCGAATACTTTCTTCAAAACGGCGATATGGAGATCGCCATCAAAAACACGCCCCGTTTTTTGACGCTTTTTAATACCGCGCCGAACGAAAATTTCACTTTTTCAAAAGAAAAAACACAGTTCGGCAAAATCGCGAAATTCACAAACGGCAAGACAGTTTTATATTATGACACGATCGGCACATTTCCGCTTT
>JAGAFQ010000092.1 GCA_017612495.1 Clostridia bacterium | reverse complement strand
CTTGATTATTATATAAACGGAAAATACACGGACGCGATCACAACGATTGATCAGTCGATACAGAGCCATTATATTGCGATAGCCGCGGAAGAATCACGGGTCAACGGCGGCGCTGTAATAGATATGAATGAGTTTTCCAAAAAGTTTTGATCTTTAAATGAAAATGTCATATCCGCCGTCCCGGAACGATCCGGAGCGGCGGATATGTTAATTTCACAGTATTCAGCCACGAAAAGACTTAAATAACGCAAATAGCGTCTTAAACGCTTCCCTTGATTATATAAAATTTTTATTTTGTATAATTATGTCAAAAATTATATGGGGCTTAAAATATACTGCCCCATAACAAAGAGCCGAGATCTGAAAGATCTCGGCTTTATTTTATCTTATAAGTCTTCAAGTGAAACGAATTCTGGGCTATTAGCTGCCACACTCGGCTTGCGGCGAAGCGGATCGTATGAGAATTTTTTGCAGACATAATCCGATTTGACAACACCGTATTTATCGCAAAGCAAAAATCTGTCGTCGCACAGTTCACGTCCATGCTCACAAAATGCACAAGACTTTGAAATCTCCGGTTCAGTTCTCTTTTTCATAATAATCTCCTACCCTTATTTTAATTCAACTATCGTAACACCGCCGTCGCCCTCGCCGTAAACGCCGAGACGAAAACTCTCAACTCGCGGATCGTGCCTCAAATACTCGGTGATGGCTTTTCTGAGCGCACCTGTTCCCTTGCCGTGTATGAGAGTTACGCTTTTAATACCTGCCAAAGCGGCGCTGTCAAGATATTTATCTGTTTCATACCACGCCTCTTCGCCGTTTTTGCCGCGTAGATCGATCTCGGCTTTTGCCATGCGTGAAACGGTACCTATTGCGACGGGAGCCTTTTTTGGCGCATTTTTGGGCTTGTTTTCAGCCTTCTTTTGACGGCTCTTGGGTATCTCGGTATCACAAGTCAAAACTATCTCACCGTCTTTGAGCTTGGTGGTGAGAACGCCCAAACGAACGTGATATATTCCCTTCGCATCTTCGACCTTTTCGACTTTTCCCTCTTTGCCGAGCGACGGAACATAAACGTCATCGCCGAGCGCTATCTTATGCGACGGCTTATAGTCGCCGAGATCGATATTCTCAATAGGATCTATCTTATCGTCGGCATCGCGGATCTCGCCGCGCACCAAAAGTTTCGTTTTTGATAAGCTCTGTGAAAAATCGGCTTTGTCTTTCTCTTTTTTGATTTTATCAAGCTCTTTGAAGACGAATTCGCTTGAAGCGCGCGCTCCGTCAACGAGCCTTTTGGCTTCGGAGTGCATCCGCTCGGTTTCTTTCTTTGTGGAGTTTATCTCTTTTTCAAGCTCTGATAAGCGGCGTGCGCATTCGCGTTCACACTCACTTTTCATCTTTTCGGCATCGGCTTTGAGCCTCTCCATCTCTATTCTGTCAGTTTCAAGCTTTGATAAGACGTTCTCAAAGTCCTTATTTTCACTCGAAACGAGTGTTGATGCACGCTTGATGATTTCGGGCGAAAGGCCGAGCTTTTCGGATATCGCAAATGCATTTGATTTGCCGGGAATGCCGGTTATCAAGCGATAAGTCGGGCGCAGAGTCGAGACGTCGAATTCACAGCTTGCGTTCGTTATACGGTCATTTTCGAGCGCATACGCCTTGAGCTCGGCATAGTGAGTGGTCGCAACGCAAAGCGCTCCCCTTTTGTGTATCTCTTCGAGTATGGATATGGCAAGTGCGGCGCCCTCAACAGGGTCGGTGCCGGCACCGAGTTCATCTATTAACACAAGTTCTCGCCTGCCGACGTCCTTTAAGATGCCGACTATCGTATTCATGTGTGATGAAAACGTCGAGAGCGACTGCTCAATGCTCTGCTCGTCGCCGATATCGGTATATATACCGCCGATCACGGCAAGAGTCGATGTATCGGATGCCGGAATGTGCATACCCGACTGCGCCATGAGCATAAGAAGTCCGAGGGTCTTCATAGAAACGGTCTTGCCGCCCGTATTCGGACCGGTGATGATGAGTGTGTCAATGTCTTTGCCGAGCGAAATATCGATGGGAACGACCGTCTTCTTATCGAGCAAGGGATGACGCGCCCGCTTTAAGTCGATGGTCTGTCCTCTTTCAAAGTGCGCCTCCGTGCAATTAAGCCGATAAGACAGCTCCGCTTTCGCAAAAATCAAATCAAGCTCGGATATCTGACGATAGTCATAGAGCAGGATCTCTGATTTTTCAGCACATTTTGCCGACAATTCGGCAAGTATCCGCTCTATCTCGTGCTCTTCTTTTGAAGTCAAAATGCGAAGTTCATTATTCGCCTCGACAATGCTCAAAGGCTCGATAAACAAAGTGGCGCCCGATGAAGACGAATCGTGAACAAGTCCTTTTACCTCGTTTTTATATTCGGCTTTAACCGGAATTACATATCTGCCGTATCGAATGGTGACGATATTTTCCTGCAAATATTTTGAGAATGACGAAGTTTGTGTATATTTTTGGAGTTCGTCTTTGATCTTATTGTTGACCTGTCTTATATGGCGGCGAATATCGGCAAGCGCCGGACTTGCTTCATCTGCGATGATATCTTCGGCAATTACGGCATGCGTTATGGCATTTTCGAGCGGAAGATCGCAAATATGCGTTGAATAATTTTCATCGAGCGACGCATCGG
>JAGAFQ010000091.1 GCA_017612495.1 Clostridia bacterium | reverse complement strand
TGCTTTTCGCGGTTTTGCCGAAGATCTGCCGCTACAAAACTGGCTCTTTGATAAAATTTTTCCCGCCGAAGATCTGCTCACGCAAGACAGAGTATATAACGCCTCTATGCTTGCAATTGCCGAACAGTTGAAGCACGGCATCGTTTCTTTTTCCGATATGTATTTTTTCTCGGGAGATACGATAAAGGCAGTCATCGAAAGCGGTATAAAAGCGAATATATCGCGCGGTATATCGTGTTTTGAGCCCCACATGACTCCAGAAAAGGACTACCGTTTTTGCGAATCGAAAGAACTTTGCAAAAAATATCACGGCTCGCACGACGGCAGAATAAAGATCGATATGGGGCTTCACGCCGAATACACGCTGATACCCGAGGTTTGCGAATATGTATCTGACTATGCGAAAACGGAAGGTCTCGGCATTCAGCTCCATCTTTCGGAAACATTTTCGGAGCACGAGGAATGTATAAAAAAATACGGCAAGACGCCGACAAGATTTTTCAGTGATTTAGGCGCTTTTGACGTTCCCGCGACGGCTGCGCACTGCGTTGCCGTCGATGATGACGATATAGCATTGCTCTCTCAAAAGCACGTCAACATATCCCATAACCCGACAAGCAATTTAAAGCTCGGCAGCGGGATCGCCGATATCGTAAAACTCGACAGAGCAGGGCTCAACATCTCGCTCGGCACAGACGGTGCCGCTTCAAACAATACTCTTGATATCAGAAAAGAGGGTATGTTGGCATCGCTTTTGCAAAAAGGCATTTACAAGGATCCCGCGATCATGCCCGCAGAAAAAATAGTTTCGATGATCACTCGAAACGGAGCATCGGCGCAGGGAAGAGCCGATTGCGGCAGACTCTCTGTCGGTGCAAAAGCCGATCTGTGTCTTATCGACATTGACACCGAAAATTCAACGCCGATGTTTTCACCGGCATCTGCGCTTTTATATACCGTTGATTCGTCAGACGTCGCAATGACGGTCGTTGACGGCAATATCCTTTATGAAAACGGCTCATTTACTACCATTGATATAGAAAAGATCAAAGCGGCTGCAAATGAAGATGCCGAAAAGTTAATGACTCAAATCAAGCAAAACTAAGGGAGTAAGTGATGGAAAATCAAGTCCAAAACAAAGAACAGGTCTTAAACAAACGCCGTAATATGTTTTTTTCGGGCGTTATTATATTGACCATTGCAAATATTTTGATAAAAGTTCTCGGTATGGCGTTTAAGATTCCGCTTGTAAATCTTATAGGCAGTACCGGCATGGGCTATTTCAATAAAGCATATACGATCTATACCTGGCTTTATATGATTTCTACCGGCGGCATTCCCGTTGCGATCTCGATAATCATTTCCGATTGCCGCGCCAAAGGCAGATATATAGAGTTATCAAAGGTCTATAAGATCGCCATGCGCCTCCTTGCCGCGATAGGCTTTTTAGGTACAGCCGCCATGATCATTACTGCGATAGTTTTGAAGCAGGCAAACGGTAACAACGTCTATCTTTGTATGATAGGCATCGCTCCGACACTTTTCTTCATTTGTATAGCAAGTGCGATGAGAGGCTATTTTCAAGGCTATCAAAATATGCTTCCGACCGCTTTGTCAGAGCTTGTCGAAGCGCTCGGAAAACTGATTTTAGGTCTTTTATTCGCCAACTATGCAATAAACGTTTGCGGTTACAGTGTTGAAAATGAGCCGCATATCGTTGCCGCGTTCGCGATAAGCGGCGTCACCGTAGGTGTTTTGCTCGGTATGGCGCTTATGTTCTTATGCAAAATACTTTTCAAAGTGCGCTCTCTCGATTTAGCGGAGCCGTCTTTTGAATGTGAAAGCACCATAAAATTATGCAAGAAGATCATAACCCTTGCCATTCCGATCACCATAAGTTCATCCGTTATGAGCCTTGCGAGTCTTATCGATTCAACGGTGGTTTGCTGGATATTGCAGTATATCTGCCACATGACGGAGCTTGAAGCAACGACCGTTTACGGCAATTACAGCGGATATGCAGTACCGCTGTTCAATATGCCTCCGGCACTCATATATCCCATTTCATATTCGATAGTACCCGTAATAGCTTCCGCCGTTTCTGAAAAGGATGCAGGGAAGAAGACCTCAGTCACTATCTCTTCATTCAAGATAGCGGCACTTATCGCAACTCCGTCAGCGCTCGGCCTTTCTGTCCTGGCAAAGCCCATTTTGATGCTTTTATATTCCAATAGACCCGACGAGGTAAACCAGGCGGCACCGCTTTTGTCAATACTCGCATTCAGCGTATTTTACCTTGGTATATTAACGATCGGCACATCGACACTTCAAGCCTGCGGATATGAAAGAAAACCGATCATCTCGATGGGCGTAGGAGCGATTGTTAAAATTTTAACAAGTTTGATACTCGTTCCGTTTATGGGAATATACGGGGCACCCGTGGGATCGTTCCTTTGTTACATGACAGCGACTGTACTGAATATGTATTTCGTTGTAAAATACTGCGGCGTAAGGCCCAAGATCTACACGACGTTTATAAAGCCGCTTTTTGCGTCGCTTGTATGCGCGGCGGCAGCTTTCGGCTCATACGAGCTTATATCGAATTTCAGAGGCACCGGCAAATTAACAACGCTCGTATCGATAGTCATTGCAGTATTTGTATATGCCGTCGCCGTATTCTTAACTCGTTCGGTCAGCCGTGACGACATTTTGCTTTTGCCGAAGGGTCAAAAGATTGCAAATATCCTCACACGCTTAAAACTCATATAATAAGGTGTCT
>JAGAFQ010000090.1 GCA_017612495.1 Clostridia bacterium | reverse complement strand
GTTTCAAGACTTGTCGAAGTGGCAAAGACCGCGCTTGACGAAATGATCACGTCGATAAGCGTTTCCGACTGCGTTTATTACGCAAAAGAGGCGTTCAAGGTCGATATGCAAAACGTCAGGTTCTTGACTCTTTCGGGCGACTCGACAAACGCCGGCGCATCCTTCTATGTCATGAACCGCGCCGATTCGATCACGTCGTTCAATGCCTTGCACAACGTCTATACTTCGGATATTACAAGCGCAATGTTTGACAGAGCGAGAATTTTTACCGATCCTTACAAAGAATCGATATCGTCGATCTACGATGCAAAGGGCACTGATAACCTGCTCGACAAGCTCCAAAACTCCGAAGATATTGAAGAAAACTCGATACCGATACCTCATTTTTGATATAAGAAAAGATTATGAACGATAACAGAAATTTTCGGCAGACACCGACGCAAAATCGCGCGCCGCGTCCTGCGCCGCGTCCCGTTTCGGTGCCGAAAAAGAGAAAAAGAAGAGCGGGCCTGATACCGCTTATCCTTATTCTTTTCGTGCTTCTGACGATAGTTTTGTGCGCCCTGTTTCTTTTGCGCTGCAAACCGAAGCCCGATCAAAACGTTCCGTTTTCGACCGAGCCTCAATCGACTGACGGCGAAGACCGGCCGACGGTATCGCCGGGCGATACGACCTATACGCGCAAAGACGGAGTTTATAACTTCCTTTTGGCGGGCATGGATCACGTCGGGCTCAATACCGACGTTATGATAGTTGCAAATTATGACGTCAATGCTCAAAAGCTTTCGCTCATCCAATTTCCGCGCGACACATTTTTTGACGAGCAGAAATTGAATTCGCGTTTTCAGACTCATTATCTTGATAAATGGTCGGAAGATAAAGACGAGAGAAAGTCATTCGGAATAAACGGCTTAAAGGAAGATATCGAAAAGACCTTTTGCATCAAGATAGATTATACTGCCGTTATGGATCTGTCGGGATTTGAAAAAACAGTCGATGCGATAGGCGGTGTCGATATGACCGTTCCGTTCGATATGGACTATGAAGATCCCGTGCAGGATCTGTATATCCATATCTCAAAGGGATATCAGAACCTAAACGGCAAAAAGGCGATGCAGTTCATAAGATTCAGAAATTCTTACCTTGAAGGCGATTTGGGCAGGACCGATGCCGCAAAACTGTTTTTGTCGGCGTTTATAAAATCCTTCAAAGCGTCGATAAACATAAAAAACATATCTTCGGTCGTTTCCGTTGTCAAAGATTCGCTTGTCATCGATATTTCGCTTTCCGACCTGCTTTATTTTGCAAAGAATGCGATAGATCTCGATCTTTCAAGCGTATCGTTTATGACATTGCCGGGCTGCGATACACGTGAATACAAAGACAGCGGCAGATGGTTCTATATAGTCAAGAAAAATGATGCCGTAAAGGCGGTCAATACCTATCTTAACGTCTATGATGACGATATTACGACGGCAATTTTCGATCCGTCAAAAAATCTTTACGATCCGTCAAAAGACGGTTTTGCCGAGATCTATGATTCTCCCGCAGGGGATCTTTCGGTCTATACCGCAAGCGAGATCGACCAAGACGGAATAACAATATACCGCAAATGAGAGGTCAAAATGGAAAAAGAATATAACTCAAAAGAAATATGCGATATGGTCCTTGCGATCCTTGACGAGCATAAGGCATTCGATATAAAAGTTTTGCCCGTGCGCGAAAAGACCGTCATCGCCGACTACTTCGTGCTTTGTTCGGGCGCTTCGTCAACGCAGGTCAAATCTTTGGCAGGCGAGATCGAATTCAAACTTTCCGAAAAGGGAATAAAGCCGCTGCACGTTGACGGCAGAAGCGACGATAATTGGAGAGTGCTTGACTACGGCTGCATCATGGTACACGTTTTCCACCAAAGCACAAGAAAGTTTTATAACCTCGAAAAGCTGTGGGATATGGCAAAAAATTCAGATAATGACGATAATGTTGAAAACAATGACCTTTGAGATATAGGAGAAAAAATATGAAATACGATTTTAAGAACATTGAAAAAAAGTGGCAGGACAGATGGGATAAAGAAAATGCCTTTGCCGCAAGCGACGACTACTCAAAGAAAAAATATTTTGCGCTTGTCGAGTTTCCTTATCCTTCAGGTCAGGGCTTGCACGTAGGCCATCCCCGCTCATATACGGCACTCGATATCATTGCGCGCAAACGCCGTATGGAGGGCTACAACGTCCTTTATCCCATGGGATGGGATGCGTTCGGCCTTCCCACCGAAAACTTTGCCATCAAAAATCACATCCACCCCTCCGTCGTCACCGAAAAGAACGTGGCAAGATTCAAGTCGCAGCTTAAATCTTTGGGACTTTCTTTCGACTGGTCGCGCGAAATAAATACGACAGACCCCGACTACTATAAGTGGACACAGTGGATCTTCATTCAGCTTTTCAAAAAAGGTCTTGCTTATAAGAAAGAAATGTCGGTAAACTTCTGCACATCCTGCAAGTGCGTTTTGGCTAATGAAGAGGTCGTAAACGGCGTTTGCGAGCGTTGCGGCAGTGAGGTCGTTCACAAGGTCAAGAGCCAGTGGATGCTTAAAATAACCGAATATGCTCAAAGACTTATCGACGATCTTGCCGACGTTGACTTTATCGAAAGAGTAAAGACACAGCAGATCAACTGGATAGGCCGTTCCGTCGGCGCAGAGGTCGATTTCGGCACAACTGCCGGCGATAAGATAACCATCTTTACCACGCGCCCCGATACGCTTTTCGGCGCGACCTATATGGTAATCGCCCCCGAACACGCGCTCATTGAGCAGTGGAAAGACAAACTCACAAACTATGATGATATCATCGCCTACCGCGAAGAGGCGGCGAAGAAGAGCGATTTTGAACGCACCGAACTCGTTCAAAAGGATAAGACCGGCGTTCGCCTTGAAGGCGTTCGTGCGGTAAATCCCGTGAACGGCAAAGAAATCCCGATCTTCGTTTCCGACTATGTGCTTGCTACATACGGCACGGGCGCGATCATGGCAGTACCTGCACACGATACGCGCGACTGGGATTTTGCAAAGCGTTTCGATCTGCCCATCATCGAGGTCGTCGCAGGCGGCGATGTGAATAAAGAAGCTTTTACCGATACCGAAACCGGCAAAATGGTCAACTCCGATTTTCTGAACGGTCTTGAAGTTTCAGAGGCAAAGACCGCTGTCATAAAATGGTTATCCGATAAAGGCATCGGAAAGCAAAAGGTCAATTTCAAGCTCCGCGACTGGGTGTTTTCACGTCAGAGATATTGGGGTGAGCCCATACCGCTCGTATATTGCGAAAAGCACGGTTGGGTACCGGTACCCGAAAGCGAGCTTCCTTTGCGCTTGCCGAACGTTGAATCCTATGAGCCCACCGACAACGGCGAATCTCCTCTTTCTTCCGTTGCCGATTGGGTCAACACCACCTGCCCGATATGCGGCGCTCCCGCAAAGCGCGAGACCGATACGATGCCTCAATGGGCAGGCTCATCGTGGTATTTCTTGCGCTACTGCGATCCGCACAACAAGACTGCACTTGCCTCGAAAGAAGCGCTCAAGTATTGGATGCCCGTCGATTGGTATAACGGCGGTATGGAGCATACGACTCTTCACTTGCTCTATTCGCGTTTTTGGGCGAAATTCCTTTATGATATCGACATACTCGACACCAAAGAGCCTTATGCAAAACGTACCTCACACGGTATGATCTTGGGCTCAAACGGCGAAAAGATGTCGAAATCACGCGGCAACGTCGTAAATCCCGACGATATCGTAAATGAACTCGGCGCCGACACGATGCGCCTTTACGAGATGTTCATCGGTGACTTTGAAAAGAGCGCTCCCTGGTCAGAGACCAGCATCAAGGGCTGCAAGAGATTTCTCGAAAGAGTCTTCGGTATGACCGAACTCGTCAAGGACGAAGGCGTCAGCGAAAAACTCGATATACCGTTCAACAAGACCATCAAAAAGGTATCGGCTGATATTGAAGATATGAAATTCAACACTGCCATTGCCGCACTTATGGCTCTTACCAACGATATTTACGATAACGGCTCTCTGACAAAAGACGAGATGCAAACCTTTATAACTCTGCTTTGTCCTTTTGCACCGCATCTTTGCGAAGAGATCAACGAGTTGCTCGGCGGTAAAGATCTGCTCTCACTTTCTAAGTGGCCCGAATTCGATGAATCGAAGACAAAAGACAACGAGGTCGAGATAGGCGTTCAGATAAACGGCAAGCTCCGCTCGACCGTCAAGATCGCGGTCGATTGCGATAAAGATACGGCACTTAAACTTGCCAAGGGCGATGAGAAGATAAAGGCCTTTATCGACGGCCACGATATCATAAAAGAAATTTTCGTTCCCGGCAGGATCATCAATATCGTTGTAAAATGATCTGATAAACAAAAATGCGCTCACGCTTGTGAGCGCATTTTTTTGAATAAAAGGGTGCTTTTTTGGCAAGAATACTGTTGCAAACTTTAATTTTTTAAGGAGTAAGCAATGAGTAATAACAAAAAAGCCAAAAATACCGGCGCGATTTTATATACACTGACTGTGCTGATCGTGACCGCATTCACGCTCTTGTCGGTCTTCTTTATTGCATCGAGAAAGAGCAAAAAGCCGCAGGGAGAAGATTTGCAGTCGTCAAGGGTCGAAGACAAGACGCCCTCGTCGATCAAAAAGGGAACGGACGAGCCGCACAGACTAGTGCCGAATTACAGTGAGAGGATCACACAAAGCAGCGAGATCGATATAAAAGAAAATGACGACGCGCCCAAGGTAAACACCGAGCCTATGTATATATCCCCCGTGTCGGGCTATATATCAAGAGATTTTTGCCCAGATACGATGATATATTCAATGACTATGGAGGATTACAGAACACATAACGGAATAGATATTGCCGCCGAGATAGGCGACAAGGTATCCGCTTTTTCAAACGGCGTCGTTGAAAAGATCTATGACGATCCCATGAACGGCAAAACCGTTGAAATAAGCCATGCCGACGGGATAGTTTCTATCTATCAAAATCTTCAAAACGTCATATCCGAAGACATCGAAGTCGGAAAAGAGGTCAAAGCGGGCGACGTCATCGGCACCGTCGGCGAAACGATGATAACCGAAATAGCCGAGCCTCCGCACTTGCATTTTGAAATTACAAAGAACGGCGAGAGGGTAAATCCCACGCAGTTTTTTGACGTGTTTGCCGAAAATACCGATTATATCGAATAACTTAACAAATAAAATAAAGCTCCGTGCGTTTTTTTGACGAATAGTATTGATTTTTTGATAATTATATGATATTATATCTTTACATGTTTATACGTCAATTACAATATTATGAGCACTTGTGCTCCGGAGGTTTATATGTTAGAAATCGTTTTGGGAATCATCCTTCTTATTGCAGCAGTTTTCTTGGTCGTTGCAGTTCTTATGCAGAGCGGCAAGGCTAAGAACCTTTCCGGCACCATTGCCGGCGGCGCCGAAACTTTCCTCGGCAAGAACCGCGCAAAAGCTGCCGATAAGAAGCTTTCTACACTCACAACGATCGTGGCGATCATTTTCGTTGTCCTCGTTATCGTTGTCTATGTTATTCAGCCCGATACCGCTGCTGCCGGTGATAATCCTTCAAGCGACATCGTATCAAGCGATACCGCATCGAGCGATAATACACCCGCATCGAGCGAAGAAACTTCCGCATCGAGCGAAGAAGCTCCTGCATCAAGCGAGGAAGCTCCTGCTTCAAGTGATGAGGCTCAGGCATAAGGGCACGAATAAGATCTGACTGTTCGCGCAACCGAAAATATCATACCGCTCCCCGGTCGCGTGATCGCGGGAGCGGTTTTTATTAAGTATTGATAAGATGAAGAAAAAAACAAAAACTACTTTTAAGAAAAAACACAGCCGTATTCCGATAAAATTCAAGTCGCGCGTCAAACCGAAAAGAGAAAGATTCAGAAAAGAGATCGCCGGCACGGTGTTCGTAACGCGAAGAGGCGCTTATTTCGTCGAGCCGGATGATCAATTTATCGAAGAGATCGGCACAAAAGTCTTTATTGCGCCCGAACGTCAAAACGGCGCCATACACGGCGACTATGTAAACGTCACCGTCACGAAAGAGCAGAAGATATCCGATTACGATACGCGCAGCGCCGAGGGAACGATACGTGAGATCATCGAAAGAAAGACCTCGCAGATCGTCGCAACCCTTGAGAAGATCGTTCCCAAAAAGAGCGGCAGAGGCGAATATTACCGGGCATTTCCCGATGATATGCGCTATACGTTCATCATACAGATCGAAAAAGAAGATATCGCAAACGCCGCCGACGGCGACAAGGTACTTTGCGAGATCGACCGATATCCGACGTCGCGCGGCGCTATGTGCTACGGACACGTCATAAAAAAATTCGAGCCAGTGGGCGCCGCAGGCAGTGACTATGAGGTCATTCTTTTTCAAAACGGCATAAGATACGAATTTCCGCCGCAGGTATCAAAAGAGGCTGACGATGTCAGCAGCGGTGCTGTCATGCCGGACGGCAGATTTGATCTTCGCGATAAAATGATATTCACCATCGACAGCGAAAGCGCAAAGGATCTTGACGATGCGATATCGCTTGAAAAGACCGAAAACGGTTATCTGCTCGGCGTGCATATCGCCGATGTGTCGCACTATGTAAAATATGACGGAGAAATCGATAAAGAAGCCTTTTTAAGAGGCACGAGCATATATTTTACCGATAAGGTGATACCGATGCTGCCCAAGGCGCTTTCAAACGGTGTTTGCTCACTGTCCGGCGGAGTTGATCGCTATGCGCTCTCGGCTCTCATCACACTCGATAAAAACGGCGAGATAGTCACGACCGAACTTAAAAAAACGATCATAAATTCCAAGGTCAGAGGAGTTTATTCCGAACTTAACGACATAATCGCAAACCGTGATAAGTCGGAATTTTACAATAAATATTCCTGCCTTTTTCCGAATACGTTCCCCGAAATGATAAGGCTTTATGAGATACTCGACAAAAAAAGCAAAAAGCGCGGAGCGCTCGAACTTGACACCGACGAGGCGGAGATCTTGCTTGATCGGAGCGGCTTTCCCGTTGAGATCGTCAAGCGTGAGCGGGGAATATCTGAAAAACTCATCGAGCAGTTTATGCTTTGCGCAAACGAAGCGGTCGCTTCGTGGTTAAAGAAAAACGATCTGCCTGGAGTTTACCGCGTTCACGCAAATCCGCCGAGCGATGCCATGCAAAAGTTTTTGGAATTCGCAAATGAATCGGGCTATGACATAAGCGGCGCGGAGGCTTCAACGGTTACGCCCATGCAGATAGGCAAAATACTTTCTCAAGCCGAAAAAGACGGCAAAGGCGAGATAGTTTCTTCAATATTGCTGCGCTGTCTTGCAAAGGCGGAATACCGCAGTGTATGCGACGGGCATTTCGGTCTTGCGACCAAGATGTATTGCCATTTCACATCTCCCATAAGACGCTATCCCGATCTGTCGGTACACAGAATCATATCGGCATATTTATCGGGAGAGGGCGCCGATAAATATAAAGATTTTGCAAAGAAGAGCGCCGAAAATTCCACCGAATGTGAACTGCGCGCGCTTTGTGCCGAGCGTTCCATTGACGATCTCTATAAGTGTTTATATCTTTCGCGCCGCATAGGCAAGAGCTATTGCGGATGTGTTCGCACGGTGCTTTCTTCCGGTTTTTTTGTCAGCCTTGAAAATACCTGCGAGGGCTTCGTTTCTTTGTCGTCTTTAAGCGGATATTACGTCTATGATGAGAAAAGATATGCCCTTGTTTCAAAAGAACGCAAGATCTCACTCGGCGATAAAGTCGAAATTAAAATCGAGAGGGTCAATCTTTCAGACCGCTCTTGTGATATGTCGGTCATAAATTTTTTGTAAGCAGGTGATCTTTTGAATAAACTGCATAGCGACAGAGTAATAATCGTCGAGGGAAAGTATGATAAGATCAAACTTTCCGCTTTTGTCGATGCCGAGATCATAACGACCGACGGCTTTGCCGTCTTTAAGAATAAAGAAAAGAATGAGTTTATAAGAGCGCTTTGCAAAAAGGTCGGGGCGATAATACTTACAGACAGCGACAGCGCCGGTATGCTCATTCGCAACCATATCAAAAATATACTCGGCGCCGATTATGACTCGGGAAAGATAATAAATCTCTATACGCCGCAGATAAAGGGCAAAGAGAAACGCAAAAACGAGCCGTCAAAGGAAGGATTTTTGGGTGTCGAGGGAATAGACACTCAAACGCTTATCTCCGTTTTGGAGCCGTATTTGAGCTATGATGCGAAGATTTGCGCCGGATTGCAAAAAATCGACTTCTATGAGATGGGCCTTTCGGGCAAGGACGGCAGCGAGATATTGAGAAAAAAGCTTTGCAAAAGGCTGGGACTGCCCGAGGTAATGAGCGCAAACGCAATGCTTGATGCCGTGAACGTTCTTTTTTCAAGAGAGGAATTCGAAGCGGCGGCAAAAGAGGTAATGTGATGCAGAAAATAAAAGAACTGTTGATAAAATATCGCGAGATCATAGTCTATCTCGTTTTCGGTGTGCTGACAACGGCGGTAAACTACATATCCTTATTCGTCTTGCAAAAGCTTTTTGACGGCGGCGAATATTCGTTTTTGATACTTAACGTGCCCGCCTGGCTCATATCCGTCGTCTTTGCATTCATCACGAACAAACTGTTCGTCTTTGAAAGCAGATCGTGGAAGTTTTCAGTCGCTTCCAAAGAATTTTTAGAGTTTTGCGGTGCAAGAGTTTTGTCTCTTGCGATAGAAGAACTCATCCTTTTTATCTTTGTGAATTTGCTTTTCTTGCCGGAATGGCCTGTAAAGATAGCGGCATCGGTCTTTGTTGTGATATTCAACTACGTCGCCTCAAAGCTCGTGATTTTCAAGAAAGGCCGCGAATGATCAAAAGCGCGCCGAAAAAATATGCGATGATGCCGCATATAAAATCGTATATATAAATTGTGGTGATATCCATAAATTTCTCCGTTTCGATGATTTCAAAAAACTTTCTTTATTAGTTTTTGAAACGCAGGGCTATAAATACACGGTAAAAAACGAAAGGATAATAAAAAATGGAAAACAAACGCTTTTTGAAAAACGATTCCGGCTTTATATGCGCGAATTGCGGTTTTCACGTCGAGCCCCTCGGCTCTTCGTCGAGAAATCATTGCCCGAAGTGTTTGTGTTCGCTCCACGTCGATATAAATCCCGGTGACAGACAAAATCCCTGCGGCGGTATCATGAAGCCCATTTCTGTTGAAACGGACCCGAAAAAGGGATACGTCATCGTTCACAAATGCACAAAGTGCGGTGAGATACGCAGAAACAAAGCGGCATACGGAGTGAAAAATCAACCCGATGACTTAAAACTTTTGATCGAGCTTACAAGCCATATAGTGAAATAAAAAAGCTCCGCTTTTGCGGAGCTTTTTGCTATTATTTATACTTTTGCTTTTACCTTTTTGAGACGGACGAAGCGGGGCAGACCGTCTTCAATGGGAAGCTTTGTCTGACCCTGTATCAAGGGCAGAGCATACTTAACGAAATCATCGGTGATTCCGTCGCCGTCGGCATTGATCCATTCAAGCGGAACTTTCTTTTCGGCATTTGCAACTTCGGCAAGATCGAAAAGCTTGATCTTGCAAGCATATTTGCCGCCCTTTGAAATTCTTTCAAAGCCGACCATCTTATCGGTGACACCTGCAACTGCGTTTTCAACAGCGGCTTTGCCTGCCTCGAAAGATTCATCGATATCGGTTTGCGAAGCGCAGTGTGCGGCGCAGCGCTGCAAGAGGCTGAGTTCGATCCCGCGTACTTTTGCGCCCGTGCGCTCTTTTGCCTTTTCGGCGAGGAATGAAGCAAGACCGCCGAGCTGAGCGTGACCGAAGCTGTCTTTTGCGGCATCGGCGCAGGCATATTCAGAAATGTATTTGCCGTCTTTATCCTTGATGCCTTCCGAAACAGCAACGATGCACTTGTTGTTTGCCTTATAGATCTTTTCTACCTTGTCAAGGAATTTGTCAAGATCAAAGGGGACCTCGGGCAAGTAAATAAGATCGGGTCCGCAGTTCTTTTCTACTGCCAAAGCGGCAGATGCGGTGAGCCAGCCGGCATTTCTGCCCATGGCTTCAACGATCGTTATCATGCCTTTATCATATACTCTTGCATCGTGATAAACTTCCATCAAAGAGGTCGCTATGTATTTTGCGGCAGAAGCAAATCCGGGGCAATGGTCGGTGCCTGCAAGGTCGTTGTCGATGGTCTTCGGAATACCCATGACACGGCATTCATAACCGTTTTTAAGGCAGTATTTCGAGATCTTGTTGCAGGTATCCATCGAGTCGTTGCCGCCGTTGTAGAAGAAATAGCGGACATCGTATTTTTTGAAGATCTCAAGAATGCGGCGATAATCGCTGTCGTCTTCTGCGGGATCTTTGAGCTTATAGCGGCAGGAGCCGAGAGCAGATGAAGGGGTATATTTCATATAAGCAAGTTCTTTGGGATCTTCCATTCCCATATCGATAAGGTTGTCATCCAAAACACCGCGGATGCCGTTTTGAGCACCGTATGTTTTTGTGATGGCACCGCTTTTGAGTGCGGCATAAATCGCGCCGTATGCGCTGGCATTGATAACGGATGAGGGACCTCCCGACTGACCTATGATGGCAGCACCTTTTAATGTTGACATATAATTATCCTTTCTTGGAATAAAACTTTTCAAAACTAACAAATAATATAACACAGTTTGTGATAAAAATCAACATATTTGCCCCAAAAATCAGTGCCGAAAATGTAAATTTGAGGGTAAAACTATTGACTTTTTTACCCTTAAATCCTATAATGATAATGTTAATTTAAGCGGAAATAAATCCGCGCCGAAAAGGAGACTTTATTATGGCACTTGTAACCTCAAAAGAAATGTTCAAAAAGGCGTATGAAGGCGGCTATGCTATCGGCGCATTCAACGTCAACAATATGGAGATCATCCAGGGTATCACCGAAGCCGCAAAAGAAGAAAAGGCTCCCCTTATTCTTCAGGTTTCAAAGGGCGCACGCGCTTATGCAAACCATACCTACCTCGTAAAACTCGTTGAAGCGGCAGTTATCGAATGCCCCGAGATCCCGATCGTTTTGCACCTTGACCACGGCCCGGATTTCGAGACCTGCAAATCCTGCATTGACGGCGGCTTTACGTCGGTCATGATCGACGGATCTTCAAAGTCGTTCGCAGACAATATCGAACTCACCAAGAAGGTCGTTGAATATGCTCACGCTCACGGCGTAGTCGTTGAAGGCGAGCTCGGCACTTTGGCAGGCGTTGAAGATGAAGTTAAGGTCGCTTCCGGCGATTCTTCATACACCCGCCCCGAAGAAGTTGAAGAATTCGTTACCAAGACGGGCGTTGACTCTCTTGCCATCGCCATCGGTACAAGCCACGGCGCATACAAATTCACCCCTGCTCAATGCACACGCAACGAAAAGGGCATCCTCGTTCCCCCTCCGCTCCGTTTCGACCTTCTCGAAGAGGTTTCACGCCGTCTGCCCGGTTTCCCGATCGTTTTGCACGGCTCATCATCCGTTCCCCAGGAATTTGTTAAGATGGTCAACGATAACGGCGGCAAGATGCCCGACGCTGTCGGCATTCCCGAAGAGCAGCTCCGCCGCGCGGCAGGTATGTCTGTTTGCAAGATCAACATCGACTCCGACCTCCGTTTGGCAATGACCGGTACTATCCGTCAGTTTATGAATGAACATCCCGACAAGTTCGACCCCCGTGAATATCTCAAACCCGCTCGTGCGAACATCAAAGAGATCGTTCGTCACAAGCTCGTTGACGTTCTCGGCTGCAACGGCAAGGCGTAAATCAAACAAAACAAAAACGCGGTTTTCAAAACCGCGTTTTTTTATTTTAAGAGTTTATCGACTTTGAGCCTTTGGCGGATCTTCGCAAAGTAGAATCGCACTATTTGCAATATGCAAAAATCATAGATGACGAACGTAAAATTGCCCAAAAGATATATGCCGATCTCTATTGCCGTTTCGTCCTTCGGCAGTCCCAAAACAGTCGTGCCCAAGACGAGTATTACCGTTAACACCGCATTGAAAAGCAGCAGTTTCAAAAGATATCCGACGATTATTTTGAATTTATCCAAAAACGGTTTTATCAGCGGATAATAGCCGCAAAGGAGCAAAAAGCAGGCGGGCGCGAATTTTGACGGCGCCAAGATGAGCGATAATATCGAGGCTGAAACATAGACACCTACGGCATAGGGCCGTCCTATCTCCAAAAGAATGAAAAGCGGGAAGAACGATGCCACAACGGTCAAGGTGAGGTCTATCATATTGAAAAACGATGCCAAAACCAGAACTGCCGTTGCGAGCGATGCCATGATACCCGATAGAACTATGCGTTTTGTTTTTTGTGATGTAGTCATTTTTTCACCGTTTCAAAAAAATATAACGATATCATTTATACCAGTTATCTGCGACGAACATATCGACCGTCAGCGGAACGCGAAGCGCAGCCGCATTTTCCATCTCGTCTTTTACGATCTTTGAAACCTTGTCTGCAATATCGCGGCGGCATTCGACCACAAGCTCATCGTGCACCTGCAAGATCAAATGCGCATCGTATTTTTCTTTATTCAGACGCTCCGATATGCGTATCATCGCAAGTTTTATTATATCTGCGGCACTGCCTTGAATGGGACTGTTCATCGCAACGCGCTTGCCGAAAGCCTGAATGTTTTTGTTCGATGAACGCAATTCGGGTATGAATCTGCGGCGGCCGAAGATCGTTTCGGAATATCCGTTTTCGGCGGCGTTTTTGACGACATTTTCAAGATACAGGCGAATTTGCGGATAGGTATTCAGATAATTTTCGATATATTCGGCGGCTTGCTTTCTCGAAACGCCGATATCGAGCGCCAAAGAATAGTCGCCGATGCCGTACATGATGCCGAAATTCACGGCTTTGGCGCGGCGGCGCTGTTCTTTTGTGACCTCATTTGCCGATACGCCGAAGACGTCGGCGGCGGTGGAGGTGTGAATATCCGTTTCGCTCAAAAATGCGGCGATCATCGCTTTGTCGTTCGCAATATGCGCAAGCAGACGCAATTCAATTTGCGAGTAGTCGGCGTCGATCAAAACGTAGTCGGAATTTTCGGGAATGAAATATTTTCTGAATTCGCGTCCGAGCTCGGTGCGTATCGGAATGTTCTGCAAATTCGGTTCTGCAGAAGAAAGACGTCCCGTGTTCGTGACGGTTTGATTGAACTTTGTGTGTATCCTTCCGTCTTTATCGGCGGCTTTTACGAGCCCCTGCGCATAGGTCGAATTTAACTTCGTTATCTTTCTGTATTCGAGTATATCGCCGATTATCGGGTGATATGGCGCATATTTTTCGAGTGTCTCGGCGGAGGTGGAATATCCCGTTTTTGTGCCCTTGGGGGCGGGAAGACCGAGCTTTTCAAAAAGAATTATGCCGAGCTGCTTGGGGGAATTTATGTTGAATTCTTCACCTGCCGAAAACCATATTCTGTTTTGCAGATCCTTCGTCATTTCGTCAAACTTTTCAGAAAGCTCCGAAAGGCCCGATATGTCGATTTTGAAGCCGTAATGCTCCATTCTTGCAAGAGTCATTGCAAGGGGCATCTCAATATCATAATAGAGTTTTTCGCACGCGGAGTTTTCAAGTTTTTTTGAGAGATGCTCGCAAAGCTCGCTCTTATAATAAACGCACGTTGCGGCGTTTGCATCGTCTGTGGATGCGGAAAGATGCGTGAAGATCAGTTTTTTCGAGTCTTCAGTGCCGTCTGACGGGTCAAGAACATAGGCGGCGAGCATCGCATCGAATTTTACCTTGTGCGGCTCGTTGCCCGTTTCGAGAAGCGAGCGATAAAGCGCTTTCGAGTTAAAAGTATATATGTTTTCAAAAGTTTGAAAAAACTTTGCCGCAGCCTTTCCGTCGGATGTGAAGTCTTTTACGGCATATACCTCACCGTCTTTGCAGAGGTATAGATCTCCCTCTGAAATTTCGGCATAAATTTTCTTTGTTTTGTCAAATGCAAAAAGCTCGTCTTTTGATATGATCTTTTCTTCTTTTGTCAAGACTGCCGCTTGACTATCGCCGACTTTGCCCATTTTATCGAGTTCCAGGCGCGAGATCATCGAATATAATTCATATCGAGCCAAAAAGTCCGAGAGTTTTTTTACGTCCTTTTTGTCGGCGGAGCAGTCTGAAATTGCGAAATCAACGGGAGAATTTATATCGATCTGCGAAAGAGCGCGCGACATATAGGCATCGTCTTTGCCGTTTATGAGCTTTTCGCGCAGTCCCTTTGAAATGGAATCGTCATCGATGTTTTCATAGAGATTTTCAAGCGAGTGGAATTTTGCGATAAGCTTTGCGGCGGTCTCTTTGCCGACGCCGCGCACACCGGGGATGTTATCGGATGAATCGCCCATCAAGGCTTTCATATCGACAAATTCCTCGGGATAAATCCCGATATTTTCAAAGAAAAGATCACGGTCATAACTGATCGTTTCTTTGTTTGAAGCGAGCAAAACGGTCGTGTTCTTTGAAATGAGCTGAAGAGAATCGCGGTCGCCGGTGAGTATGTAGGCATCGATGCCTTCTTTGTTTGCAAGGGCAGCCGTCGTGCCTATGATATCATCGGCTTCGTAGCCGGGCAAAGTCGCCACGTGCAAGCCGTAATATTCGCAAAACTCTTTGACTATCGGCAGCTGCACGGCGAGTTCATCCGGCATTTTGTGTCTTCCGGCTTTATATTCAGAATACATTTTGTGTCTGAAAGTCGGCTCGTGCAGATCAAAAGCGCATACGGCAAAATCGGGTCTTACCGCATCCATATTCTTTTTTATGATGTTGATAAAGGCAAAAACGGCATTGGTCGGTGTTCCGTCTTTTGTCGAGAGT
>JAGAFQ010000089.1 GCA_017612495.1 Clostridia bacterium | reverse complement strand
GATTGGCCGCGAGAGCAAAAGTAAAACTCAGAAAGTGTGAAAAAAGCATATCATATAAAGAAATGATTTCTTTCAACGGTGAATTTGTCTCAGCTCCGTATATCAAAGATCAAACGGCGGTTATTGTTCATTCCGGCGGAACGACCGGAACACCTAAAGGTGTATGCCTGACGAATGACAATATCACTTACGTTGCATGGGCATTTTTGAATAATGGCAATGAAATAAGCCGCAAAGATTTTTTGTTCTCTTGTATTCCAATGTTTCACGCTTTCGGCTTTGTAATGGGTGTAATAATGCCTCTTAACAAGGGCTCTTGCATTATCCTTACCACGCAATACGATGAAAAACATTTTGTAAAACTGTTTATAAAAAAGAAGCCGAACCATTCCATGTCGAGTTCGACTTATATGACCGCGTTCGTCGAGGATAAAAAGATTCGGAATATGGATTTTGCTCACTATCATGTATGCGGATTGGGCGGAACGCCTATGACCAACGCTCAAGAATCAGGGCTTGAATCTTTTTTTGCATCACGCAATTCTGCGGCAAGACCTAATATCGGGTACGGAATGTCCGAGCTTGCTTCTGCGGTTTGTACAGAACTCAACAGGTATTACGGAAAAGTCGGAAGTGTCGGGCTTCCATTGCCCAAAGCAAATATTCGCGTTGTTGATACGGAAACAAAGGAAGAACTTCCCTATAATCGGGGCGGCGAGCTGTATATTTCTTCCCCCGGCTTGATGGCGCAATATCATTTGAACGAAGCGGAAACCAATGCGGTTCTTTATACGGATTCCAACGGAGTACGTTGGATTAAGAGCGGCGATCTCGGACACATTGACGAGGACGGCTTTGTTTTCATTACCGGAAAACTGAAAAGAATATATACTGCACGAGCTCAAAAAGACGGACCCATAATGCACATTTTCCCCGATTACATTGCAAACGTGGTTACAAAACATCCCGCCGTGAATGAATGCGCTATTGTCTGCATTCCTCACCCCGATTTGAAAAGTGTTCCTATTGCTTTTGTAACAGTAAATGAACATGATAATTCTGCTGAAATTCCTCAAAAAATACTCGATTATTGTATGACTGAATTGCCTCAGCACAGCATCCCCAAGCGTTGCTATGTTGTTCCGTCTATACCCAAGACGCCGATTGGCAAGATCGACTACCGCGCACTCGAAAAAGAAGCTGAAAGCAAGTAATTGCACAATAAAAAACAGCAGGCTCTGCCTGCTGTTTTTTATTGCACGTTCATTTTGAATAGAGATGTACGTTGCCGGATGATGTTTCAAATGTGAATTCAGCTCCGCCGTCTTTGCAAACGTATTTGTTCTTGTTTCGCACCGTAGCAAAATTCGACGTGAATTCTCCCGATGACGTATCAACGGTCGCTTCAAAAGACGAATTTGCGGGGATGCAAACATCTATATTGCCCGATGAAGCCTTACATTTTATAAATTTCGGCGTATGCAAGATCTCCGCTTTGATACCGCCCGAAGAGCTTTCTGCGTTTACATATCTTGCGTTGTCTGCCGTGATATAGCTGTTGCCCGACGCGCTTTGTATGTCTATCTCATCGCAAAAAACAATTTCGGCATCGATCTTGCCCGACGCGGTTTTGAGTCCTATCGTCTCTGCTTTTGCAAAGGAGGCATTCACGTCGCCCGAAGAGGTTTCAATATCGATATTTTCGCAGTCAAGCGTGTCGATATAGACGTTTGCCGATGCGGTCTTTATCGTAAGATTTTGTAAATCGATATTGCTCGGCAAAGTCAGAATAAGTTCTTTTTTGAGTCCCACCGAAACATAGGTGTTCCCCGTTTGGCAAAAGACGACATCGAGCGATTTTCCGTTAAAATAAGAGCGCATCTGCGTATCTTCAAATAGATTTTTGTTCGCCGTCTCGGAAAGAGCGACGGCATCGTCATCGGAAAACTTTATTCTTATGCTGCCCGCCGACCAGTCTATGTTGATATTTTCAAGCTCGCCTTTGTATGAAACGTTGCCGAGTGTGTAATCTGACATATCGGTATTGTTTTTGCAGGCAAAAAGCCCCGTGCTAAGCAGCACAAGAAGCATTAAAAAAACTATTTTTTTCATATTTGACCTCACAGCACAGATCTGAAATATCTGTAAATTATCTCTTTTCCGTGTTCGCTTAACCACTTTGAGTCTTCGCCGTAAGACGGATGGAGCGAATAAAGCAGTTCATAAAAACGCTTTGAGTGATTCATCTCTTTGATGTGACAGACCTCGTGCGCCGCGATAGCCGAGCGCACGCTCTCGGGACAAAGCATCAAAAGACAGTTGAAATTCAAGTTTTTCTTTGCCGAGCAGCTGCCCCAGCACGTCTTTTGAAGTCTTACCGTAATATTTTTGTATTGAACGCCCAAAGCCGATGCAAAAGCATCACAGCGCGCTTTGATATCGCAAGACAGCGCTTTTCGCAAGTCTTTTATATCATCATCGTCAAGTGGCTTTATGCCCGAATTCGCCTCAATGATCTTTTGCGATATAAAAAGCTTTTTTGTTATCCAATTTTGTTTTTGAAACAAAATGTCTTCGATCTTTCTCTTATTAAGATATTTCGGTGAGCGCACCAAAACGCCGCCGTTGGCTATTTCAACAGAAAGAGTCTTTCGCGCGGAACGTATTATTTGATATTCAAACGGAAGTCTGCTTTTCATATCCACCATTCGGGAGTGATTTCTCCGAGCTTTATCACGCGGCCGTTGTCATAATCGAGCATTATCTCGATTTCCTTATATTTTTCAGGCATGAGCTGCACCATAAGTTCACGGCAGGCACCGCACGGGGCACCCGTTTTTTTATCGGGCATAACGGCTAATACTTTTTCTATCTCATAATCACCGTTTGTGATCATATTGAAAATTGCGTTTCTTTCAGCGCAAATGCCGAGAGTCGATGCGGTGTCAACGCAAACGCCGACGTAAATTTTGCCGCTTTTTGCCAAAATCGCGGCGCTCACCTCTCCGCACGATACATATTCGGAGATCTGCTTTTCGTTTTGTGCGTGTAAAGCGCGATCGTATAATTCTTTCCAGAT
>JAGAFQ010000088.1 GCA_017612495.1 Clostridia bacterium | reverse complement strand
TTTATGGCGGCTCTGCCGCCGTAAAAACTCCTTTTTGGCGAGCAGAGCGAGCTCTCGCGCCGAGGGGAGCCCCGAAATTCAGTTTTTGGGGCGGCGATATGCGCGAGTTCCAATTGTAAAACGAAGTTTTACAATTGACAAAAAATAATATCGCAAGGAGATAAAATGCACGATTATATCATAGAAGCAAAAGACGTTTCGTTTTCATATCCCGCATCCGAAAACGAAAAAGTTTTGGTGCTTGATAAGATCAATATAAAAATCGAGCGCGGCAGTTTTGTTGCGGTGCTCGGTCATAACGGCAGCGGAAAATCGACCTTTGCCAAGATATGCAATATGATCTTGCAGCCGACCGAGGGCAAGATGAAGATCTGCGGCAAAGATGCGTCGGGCGATATGACCGACGAAGATATTTTGAATATCCGCAAATCCATCGCGATGGTGTTCCAAAATCCCGATAACCAGATCGTTGCGACCGTCGTCGAAGAGGACGTCGCTTTCGGACCCGAAAATTTGGGAGTGCCGACCGATGAGATACACAAGCGCGTTGATATGGCTCTTGAAGCCGTAAAAATGAGCGAATACAAAAAGCACGCGCCGCATCAGTTATCGGGCGGTCAAAAGCAGCGCATCGCCATTGCGGGCGCAATCGCCATGCTCCCCGAATGTATCATTTTCGACGAATCCACGGCGATGCTCGATCCCAACGGCAGAAATGACGTTATGGCGATAATTGAAAAATTGCACCGCGAAAACGGTCTTACCGTCATTTTCATAACGCACTATATGGAAGAAGCGGCAAAAGCCGACAGAGTTTTGGTGATGGACGCAGGAAAAATAAAGCTTGACGGCACACCGCGCGAGGTCTTTTCTCACGTCAACGAACTCTATGAATACGGACTTGACGTTCCGCAATCGACAAAGCTCATTGACGAGCTTGAAAAAGAAAATATGAAATTTTCAAAAACGGTCTTGTTTCCCGAAGAGGCGACAGACGAAATAAGCAGGGCTTTGGAAGGTAATAAATGACAGAGATTTTACTTGACAACGTATCATATACATACAGTCCGGGCACGCCGTTTGAAAGTGACGCCGTTGAAACGTCACGATGCGTTTCGAGGGCGGCAAAACGACGGGCATCATCGGGCACACGGGCTCGGGCAAATCGACTGTGGCGCAGATGCTCAACGCCCTTATCCGACCGACATCGGGCAGGGTGCTTTTAGACGGGCACGATATATGGGAAGATGAAAAGCACATCAAAAACGTCAGATATAAGGTAGGCCTTGTTTTTCAATATCCCGAATATCAGCTTTTTGAAGAGACGGTCGGCGACGATATCGCATTCGGACCGAAGAATATTGGACTTGACGATGACGAGATCAAAAAGCGTGTTCGTGAGGCGGCATATTTTACGGGCATTGACGACGATATACTCTCCCGCTCGCCCTTTGAACTTTCGGGCGGACAGAAGCGCCGCGTCGCCATTGCCGGTGTTATGGCGATGAATCCCGACGTTATGGTGCTTGACGAGCCTGCCGCCGGACTTGATCCGCGCGGACGCCGCGAGATCTTGGGCGGACTTATGGAATACAGAAAGAGCAAGAATAACTCGCTTGTCATCATCAGTCACAGTATGGAGGATATGGCGCTTTATTCCGACTATCTTTACGTGCTTTCAAACGGAAAACTCGAAATGCAGGGCACGGCAAAAGACATCTTTTCAAAAGCCGATGAGCTTGAAAAAATGGGGCTTTCGGTACCGCAGGTGACGAATATCACGTCAAATCTTCGAAGCCGCGGATATGACATCCCGTCCGGCATTTATACAGTCTCGGACGCAAAAGATGCCATTTTAAGCCTTTATCGCAAAAAGGCAAAATAAATTCAATCGGAGAAAATTATGTTAAGCGATATCACCCTGGGACAGTTCTTTCCCGGCAATTCGGTCTTGCACCGAATGGATCCCCGAATAAAACTGATACTCAGCATTTTATATATAGTGGGTGTGTTCTTGGCAAAGAATACATACGGCTTTGTGATCTTGGCGCTGTTTTGCGCTTTGGTCGTTCTTTTGAGCAGGATATCCGTAAAGGTACTCATAAAGAGCTTAAAACCGATCATTATTCTTGTGCTTTTCACCGCCGTTATCAACCTGTTTTTCACTAACGGCAAAATACCCGTTTTTGAGTGGAAATTCATTCACATCTATCAAGAGGGAATTTATTACGCCGTATTTATGGCGATAAGGATAGTATGCCTTTTGCTCGGCACAAGTGTCATTTTGACCTATACGACCTCCCCCATGGCGCTGACCGATGCGATAGAGCGTTTGCTCTCTCCCTTAAAAAAGATACATCTTCCCGTTCACGAATTCGCCATGATAATGACAATAGCGCTGCGTTTCATACCGACGCTCATCGAAGAAACGAACAAAATAATGAATGCTCAAAGGCGAGAGGCGCCGATTTCACGAGCGGCGGTCTTATCATGAGAGCAAAAGCGCTCGTTCCCATTCTCATCCCGCTTTTCATTTCCGCTTTCAGAAGAGCCGACGAGCTTGCAACGGCGATGGAATGCCGCTGCTATCACGGCGGAGACGGAAGAACGCGGTATAAGGTCTTGAAAATAGGCGCGGCGGATATCATATCGCTCTTCGTTATGACGGCTTTTTGCGCCGCGATCGTTTTGGCAAATATTTATTTTGAAGGATTTTCAATATAATGAAACTGCTTTTGCAAATTTCATATCTCGGAACCGATTTCCACGGCTTTCAGGTGCAAAGGGAAAAGCGGACGGTGCAGGGCGAATTGTGCCGCGCCGTAAGTGAACTTTTTCATACGCCGCTCGACGTTTCGGGCTGTTCGCGCACTGACAGCGGTGTTCACGCAAAGGTCTTTTTCGTCACGGTGGATGTGAAAAAGAGCGCACCTCAAATTCCGCCGGAAGCGGTGAAAAAGGGACTTAACGCTCTTTTGCCGAGCGACATCGCGATAAATGACGCAAAAATCGTTTCCGATGATTTCCACGTAAGATACAGTGTCAAATCAAAAGAATATGAATACAGAATACTTAACCGAGCAGTAAAAGATCCGTTTTCTGCCGATAGGGCGATGCACTGTCAAGTCCCGCTTGATGTTGATAAAATGAATGAGGCGGCACGGTATTTTTGCGGCAAGCACGATTTTTCATCATTTATGGCGAGCGGCTCAAAGATCGTTGATGCCGTGCGCACCGTCTTTTCTTCTTCTGTCACAAAAGAAAAGGGCGATATGGTCGTCTTTCGCGTGAGCGCCGACGGATTTTTATATAATATGGTCAGAATTATGGTCGGCACGCTTTTGGATGTCGGCACGGGCAAGATCGCTCCCGAAAAAATTACCGAAATAATAAATGCAAGATCAAGGAACTGTGCCGGAGTTACGGCACCGCCAGAAGGACTTTATCTTATTGATGTAAAATATTGAAAAAAGGATGTGATAATATGGCGTTGCGAGATATAAAAAACACGGTCATACCGATGAAAAAAGCGACTGCTTCGGGCGATGGTCAAAACGAATACTATCTTAAAATATCCCGCAAATTCCGCTTGGCAAAATATATCACATTCTTTATGTTAATAATCTTTATCGTGATTATGATAACGAGTTTCGGTGAGAATATTACTGTTGAGAATTTAAGATACGTCTTGAAATATATAGACACGCAAAGCTCAACTCCGCAAAGCGGATATCAGGATATTCAATACGGCGCGACCTCGGGCAACTTTGCTCTTTATAAGGGCGATTTGGTCGTCGTCGATACTATGGGACTTCACATTTACGATCGAAACAGCAAAACACTTTTGAGTTCGAGTTTCAAATATGTGTGCCCCACCGTGCTCGTATCCGATAAATACATCCTCGTCTATGACCTCGGCGGCACGTCATATTCGGTCTTCAACTCTTTCGGACTCGTCTATGAAGAAACGCTCGACTATCCCATAAGTCACGCTTCTATAAGCCCCGACGGAACGTTCATCATCTCCACAAGAACGAAAGAATACCGCTCCGCCGTCTATTTCTACAACAAAGATTTCAAGAGGGCATACAGCTGGTATTCTGCCGATAAATATGTTATCGCGACCTCGATTTTGAGCGACGGAAGCAAATTCCTCATCTCTTCCGTTTCCGCTTCGCGGCTCGGCAATTTCACATCGCAGATACTCGTTTGTTCGCCGAGCACAGAAGACAAGCAGGCGGATATAATACTTGAAGACGAAGCCGTTATGGGAAATGAATTTTTCAAAGACGGCGCGTTCGCATCTCTCGGCAATTCCGCTTTGCGCTTTTACGACCCTTATTACAAGCAGACTTCCGTTTACGGTTTTTCCACCGCTTCGCCCAACGCCTATTACTCTTCGAGCGAATACGAGTGCGTAATGCTTGCGTTCAAGGTGAACATAGTCGGAAATGAAAACAACGTTATTTTCTGGAATTCCAAAGGCGAGCAGATATATAACGGAACGATAAACGGTGACGTTATCGACCTTGTTTTTGCAAAGAACTGCGCATACATCCTCACCGATAACAGCGTCGTTCTTATCGATTTCAACGGTCAGAAGCAATATACTTATTCGCTTGAATTGAATGCGCGCCGAATATTCGCCGTCGATGACGGAACGATTTTGGTATGCTATTCGACGAGAGCGCAGGCATATAACACGAGTGAAATATTCTTTTATTGATTTTCGGAGGGATAATTGTGGCAATCATATTTGATCTGTGTTTGGCGGCGACCTTTGCGATTTCCGTTTTCATCGGATATAAAAGAGGATTTATCAAGTCAATAAAGGGGATAGTCGCTTTCACTCTTGCGCTTATGATGGCAAATCAGTTTTCGGGCATCGTTGCGGACTATCTCAAAGACGAGGTCATCATGGATTTTGCAAAGCAGGCGATAACCGAGAGGGTGAACAGGCTTGGGCAAGATTCAGACAGTCAAAAGTTTGAACTTAAAAACGACACTCTTTCGGGAGCGCCCTTAAAAGAATTGCTCTCTCAATTCCATATCGACCTTGACGATTTCAAGGAATTTTACAATTCCGAAAAGCAAAAGGCAAAGGACGTCACGAGCGAAAAGGTCGTTGAGTATATCGTTGAGCCTATAGTGACGACCATATCTTCCGTGCTGGGCTATATAGCGGTATTTGCCGCGACCGTGATAGCGGTGCTTTTGGCGGCACTTGTCATCGAGCTTATATGTAAGGCCCCCGTTTTGAGCGGAGCCAACAAGCTTTTCGGCTTTCTTGCGGGGGCAGTAGTGGGCATTATGTATACGTGGGTATTATCTACGCTCATTATCAAGGCGGTGCCTTATTTGCAGTCGATGAAGCCCGAGATGTTCCCGTCTGATATTATTGACCGCACCTTTATTTTGAAAATCATTTCAAGTTTCAATCCCATAGGATTTTTACTTCACATTTAAGAGAAACGGACGAAAAAATGAAAAACATTCCAAACATCATATCCATATTCAGAATTTTGCTGATACCTGTATTCGTGATACTTTTTTTTGATAAAAACACAGATATTTTATGGCCGATGGGCATATTTATTTTGTCGGGGGCATCTGATGTGCTCGACGGATATCTTGCGCGCAAAAACGGTTGGATAACGGACGTGGGCAAACTGCTCGACCCCTTGGCTGATAAAATGACGCAGATATGCGTTCTTATCTGCCTTTTTATAAAAGATATGGTGCCTCCGTTCGTGCTCGGCATATTTATTGCGAAAGAACTTTTTATGATCGTCGGTGCAACGTTCATTTTCAGAAATAAAAAAGTCGTCGTTCAGAGCGACTGGACGGGCAAACTTGCGACGATCATTTTCTATATTTCAATGGTCTCACTCATCATAATTTACAACTTGCCCTTAAACGATTTTACCGAAATTGCGATACCCGCCATCGATATCATCGCGGTAAGCTCTACGATCATTGCATTTGTAAATTACTATCTCAAATATATGTATTCGGCAAAGCAGGTCGATATTGAATCAAAATAAGCCACAAGAAAGGAAACACGGCAGATTATGGAAATGTGTCACAGATGTCACAAACGGGTAGCGGTAGTGTTTGTGACTCGAATTGACAACGGCACCGCTCACAATGAGGGCTTGTGCCTTAAATGCGCAAAAGAGCTCGGTATAAAGCCGATAAGCGACTATCTTGAAAAGATGGGCATCGGCGATGACGAGCTTGAAAATATGGATGACGATATAAATTCGCTCATGCAGAATTTGACCGGCGGACTTCCCGAAGTGGCAAACGGCGATGATGACGGCCATGCTCCGTCAATAAATCTTTCGTCTATTCTGGGCGGAAATATGCCGCAGGGCAAAGCGGAAAATATGGGCGGAAAGAGTGATAAAAACGGCGATAAGACCGATAAAGAAAAAGACAAGAAACGCAAATATCTTTCGGCTTATTGCATCGATCTCAACAAAAAAGCGAGAGACGGCAAACTCGACAAAGTTATCGGCAGAGAATCCGAGATACAAAGAATGATGCAGATATTGTGCCGCCGTCAAAAGAACAATCCCTGCCTTATCGGCGAGCCCGGTGTCGGCAAAACGGCACTTGCCGAAGCACTTGCGCAAAAAATAGTGACGGGAGACGTGCCGTATAAGCTCAAAAGCAAAGAGCTTTATTTGCTCGATCTGACGTCGCTTATCGCAGGCACGCAGTTCAGAGGACAGTTCGAGAGCCGCATAAAGGGGCTTATTGACGAAATAAAGGCGCTCGGCAATATCATTCTTGTTATAGACGAGGTGCATAATATCGCATCGGCAGGCGATGCCGAGGGCAGTATGAACGCCGCTAATATCTTAAAGCCGGTGCTTTCCCGCGGCGAATTGCAGGTCATCGGCGCGACCACTTTGAAAGAATACAGAAAATTCATCGAAAAAGATTCGGCGCTTGAACGCCGTTTTCAGCCCATTATACTCGGTGAGCCGAATACCGACGATACGTTTGAGATCTTGCGCGGCATAAAGGCGCATTACGAGAGCTATCACGGAATAAAGATCCCGGATGAAACTTTAAGGCGCATCGTTTCCATGGCAGACAGATATCTTTCCGACCGCTTTTTCCCCGATAAGGCGATAGACCTTTTGGATGAAGCGTCTGCGCACATGGTAATGAATTCAGCGCTCATAAACGAGATCGAAGAAACGGCAGATGCGATCAAAAAGATCGATGCCGAAAAAGAAGCGCTCGAAGAGCAAATAGAAAAAAGCGAGGGAGACAATTCAGAAAAGTATTCTCACCTTGCCGAACTCAAATCTAATCAGCTAAAGCTTCACGAAAAGTTCGATAAGCTTTCAAAGGAGCGCGACTCTTTGGTTTTGCGCCCCGAGGATATCGCAGAGGTTATCGAGGTTTGGACGGGTATTCCCGCAAGCACGATAACGGAGAGCGAATTCATGAGAGTAGATAAACTCGAAGAAAGACTCAAACGCCGCATTGTCGGTCAGGATGAAGCCATATCATCGGTCGCGCGCTCGATAAAGCGCAACCGTGCCGGCGTCAGTGCAAAGCGCAAGCCGATATCGTTTATTTTTGCAGGTCCCACGGGTGTTGGCAAAACCGAGCTTGTGAAAACTCTTTCAAGAGACCTTTTCCATTCGCCCGAAGCGCTCATACGTCTTGATATGTCGGAGTTTATGGAAAAGCACTCCGTTTCGCGCATAATCGGCGCGCCTCCCGGATACGTCGGATACGATGAGGCGGGTCAACTCACCGAAAAGATACGCCGCAAGCCCTATTCGGTAATACTTTTCGACGAGATCGAAAAGGCGCATCCCGACGTGCTCAATATCCTTTTGCAAATCCTCGATGACGGCAGAATAACCGACGCGCAGGGAAGAGTCGTCAACTTTGAAAATACCGTCATAGTTATGACGACGAATGCCGGCTCGAATGCGTCGTCAGGCTCTGTCGGCTTTACCGCAGACGAAAAAATACAAAAGCAAAACAATACCGAAAAAGCGCTTTTGACGTTTTTGCGTCCCGAATTCATCAACCGCGTTGATGAGATAATCACATTCGATCCGCTTGATATGGCGGCATTTGAAAATATCGTTTCGATAATGATAGGCGATCTTTGCGAGGCACTTATACAAAAGGGACTTTCTCTCAAGGTGAGTGACGATGCGATGAAATATATCGCAAAAGAATCGTTCAGCTCAAAATACGGCGCAAGAAATATGCGCAGATATATTGAGAAAAATCTTGAAGATAAAATTGCCGAGCTCATAATTTCGGGTTATCAAGATCCGCCGAGGGGATTTTTAGTGGAGCGCGACGAAATATCAGGACTTTCGGTGCGCGCGATCTGATTTTTGTTCAAGGAAGTTTTTGAAATGACGGAACCGTGGTATAAATACAGCGAAGAAGAGCTTTGCGAAAAGCTGATGACAGATCCCGTAAAGGGGCTTTCCAATCGCTTCGCAGATAAAAAATTGAAAAAATACGGGCCGAACATCATTTATCCCGTTTCACGCAACAGCTTTGTGTCATACATTCGCAGCGTGGTAACTGATTTTACGTCCATCGTCATGGCGTCAGTCGGACTTTTGATCGGCATTTTCGAGCACGATCCGGCAGGATATGTGATGGCTGTTTTAGTCGTGATGAATTTGGGCATAACTCTTTTCACCTATGCCCGTGCGCACCGCGTGCTTGAAGGGCTTGAAAACTATGCTTTGCCCGTGACGCGCTGCCAAAGGCAGGGCAAGATGTTTATGATGGCGCAAAAGCGGCTCGTTCCGGGAGACGTCATCGATCTTTCGGAAGGAGACGTCGTGCCTGCCGATGCACGCCTTATCTTGAGTGAGAATTTTTTTGTCAAAGAAAATTCCATCTTCGGCTTTGCCTCTCCTCAAAAAAAGGATGCAAATATCGTATATCCCGCTAATGCGGAACTTTTGGAGCACGAACAGAAAAATATGGTCTTCGCCGATACGCTCGTTGTCTCGGGCAAAGCCCGCGCCATCGTCTGCAACACCGGCAAAAAGACACTCGTCAACCGTTTTCGCAAAACACGTGCGCTCGTTTCTCACGAGAAACTCTCGGTCACAAAGCAGCTCAAAAAGACGAGCAGATTTTTGGGAATTTGCTCGCTTGCTTCGATCTTTGTTTGCGTGATCTTCAATCTTTTGTTCCGTCACGAGGGCGGAGCGACGTTTGCCGATGCCTTTATGCGCGCATTGGCGCTTTCCGTTTCGTCAATGGATGAAATGCTTTTGGCGTTCGGCTATATCATAATCGGATGCGGAATTTTCATCGCCGTAAAAAGATACAGCGATATAAATGCCGGCGCGGTCATAAAAAATGCTTCCGCCATCGAAAAGATGCAGCATCTCACGGCGCTTATCGTGCCCAAAGAGGCGATGTTCGGCTCGGCGTCGTTAAGCGTCGATTCGCTTTACGTTTCAGATGATGAGATACCGTTTGACGATAATTTCCTCTCTTCCGATGAAGCAAAAAGACTTTTGATACACGCCGTTATCTCGACCGGCATATACGGCGAGAGCGAGATAAAATACGGCACAAAGTTTCAAAGCCCGGATCACGAAGCGATCATTACCGCCGCAAAGGAGCGCTCGCTTTATAACATCGGTCTTGACAAAGAATATCCGATGATTGAACATCAGCCGCAGTCGTTAAGAAGTATTTTTTCGACTACGCTGATAAGAGATAACGGCGGTTTTACGGCAATATCGAGCGGCTCTGCCGACGATATGCTCGAAAGATCGGTATTTTACCGCGAAAACGGCATCGTTCGCCGTATGCACGATGATGACAGACTTCGTTTTCATTTGCAGGCGCTTTCATTTGCCAAAAGATCGCTCAAGGTATTCGCCATCGCATCCAAAAAAAGCGAATATAATAATTTGCGAGCCATTGCCTATGCGCAAAGTGATCTTGTTTTCGAGGGATTCATAGCTCTTTCGTCGCCACTTTCCTTAAAAGCGGCGCAAACCGTTGACAGCTGCCGCCGGGCGGGTATAAAAGTCATTCTGCTTTGCAACGACGTCAACGAGAGCGATAAATACTTCGCACGCAATATGGGCATTATCGATGACGAAGCGCAGTCGATAAGCGGAATAGAACTTTCCAAAATGAGCGACGATATGATATGTGTCGGCTCGACCATTTACCGAATGTACAGCGGACTTTCACACGATCAGAAAATGAGGCTCATATCCGATCTCAGAAAGAACGGCGAGAGTGTCGGTATGCTCGGCAGTACACTTTCCGATATTGAGCTTATCGAATCTGCCGACGTCGCATTTGCACAGAACATCACCATTTCAAGCCGTTCCGGCGGACTCATTATGTTCGGCGAAGAAGAGGTGACTGTTGTGGCGCGTTCTTCGGGCACCGCCTCCAAAAACGGATGCGAGGCATTGAAAATTTCAAGTGACGTTATTTTATCCGATACCGATAAATCCGGCAACGGCGGCTTCAATGCCATGGTATCGTCAGTCTGCACTGCGAAGAAAATAAACAAAAACATACATACTATGATCAAATATCTGCTTGCGACGCAGTGTGCAAGATTTATTTGTGTGCTTTTCTCGATAATTTCCGGCATCGAAACGTTGACGACGGTGCAAGTTTTGTTTTCGGGACTTGTCGTCGATCTCTTGGCGATAATCATAATTTCTTTTGAAAAGCAAAGCCGGTTCATATTAAAAGATAAACGCAACTTTGAATATACGGTATCAGAGCCGATAAGGTCAAACATAGACGCACTCGTGCTCGGCACCGCAATGGCGGTTATCGCGATGCTGTCGCCCGTTTTCTTAATATTGATGGGCGGCGAGAAAAATTCACTCGGCGTGATATTCTTCTCATTTATGGCAATGCAGTTCGTTTTGCTTTGGGAACTCAAAAAAGACCATTCGCTTTTTGCGCATAACGAAAAGGTCAACACGATATCTATATTGATATTTATGATCATCGTCGAGTTTTGCGTCCTCTTGACCCTTGTGCCGTATCTCGGAAATCTTTTCTCGATAGGATATCTCGGAATAAGATCGATAATCGCGATAATTATATCGGCACTTTTGATGTTTGCGGTGTGCGAAACTTATCTTGCCTTTGTATATCACGGCAAAACAGGAATCAAAAATAAGCAAAAAGACAAATAAAAAAGACCGCTTCGCGGTCTTTTTTATTTGTTTAATTATCCCGTTTTTTGAAAACTGTCGGCAGATATTTCGATATGATGTAAACTACCGTTGCAAGATGCAAAACGTAGTAGATGAAATCCGCATCGAACGAGAAAAATCCTGCGATGGTCAAAATCACGCGCGGAATGGAAAATGCAGAGAGTATGACAAGCGCCAAAAGCAAAGACGCAATATTGAAATTCGCCGATTCAGATACTCCTGCTATGTCTTTGCATTCCGAAAGGAAATATACCATAAATACCAAAGCCGAAAGCTCTGCCGTTATTTTGAGGGGAGAATTGTGCGTGACGTTTTGCGAAAAATAAACGGCGATAAGATCGCAGATGCCGAAGACTGACGGGAAGAGCGAAAAATAGATGATCGTCTTTGTGCTTGCCTTTTTAGAAGCGCAGAAAAAGAAATAAATTCCCGATAAGACCGCAAATACGACCGATAAAAGAATAAACAGATTTTCAACTCTTTCGCCGCGCAGATATTTTGTGATGCCGGAAAATATGACCTCAAAAAATCCTGCTCTTGAATCATAGAGTGCAAACGATTTTGCGATCCTTATTATATATAAGAGCACTTCGACCGCCGCTATCGCAAAAAAGAAGAATGACATAACAGCATTTGCCCAAACGTCAGAATCCGAAGTTTTGGGCGTTCTTCTCGGTTTGTTACTTTTGAATATCAAAGCCGACGATAAAATGAATATGCAGCTTATCGCCAAAAGGATGTAAATGACCGTCGGCAAAACCGAGCCGGACTTGAAATGGTTGACCGACAAATCAAAGCAGTTTTTGTAACAAATGATTTGGGTTATCGCAAAGAAAGCGGAAAGTATTAAGGCCGCGATAAAATAAATTGACAATAATTTTTTCTTTGACATCGTTTTATCTCCATGAGGATGTGGTTTTCTGATATGCCTCGAAGTTCGTTTCGGCTTCCGCTGTCGTTGCGGCACTTTGCAGGCAATATATCTTGATCTTGGGCTCTGTGCCGGAGGGACGGATTATCACTCTGTCGCCGTTTTCCATTTCAAAATAGAGAACGTTCGATTTCTGCATACCGGTGGGCAAGACCTTGCCGGTCGCCATATCGGTTATCGTCTGCGCCTCGTAGTCTCTGAAAAATGCTACCTTGAAGTTGCCGATCGTTTTCGGGGGAGTTTTGCGGAGCTTTTCCATCAGCGCTTTCATTTTTTCGATGCCGTCAAGACCTTCCATATAAATATTGTCGGTCTTTTCAAAATACACGCCGTATTTTTCATACAGATCGTCGAGAGCGTCATGGAGCGTTTTGCCCTTGGATGCGTAATATGCCGCCATTTCGGCGACCATCACGGCAGCGCAGACGCCGTCTTTATCGCGCACGTAAGCGCCGCGCATATAACCTATGCTTTCTTCATATCCGAAGATGAACGTGCCGTTTTTGGCATTTTCGCATTCCTTAATTTTTTCGCCGATGAACTTAAATCCCGTGAAGACGTTATAAAGCTTTATGTTGTTTGCGCGGCATATCTCAGTGACAAGCTCACTTGAAACTATCGTCTTGACTGCGTAGGCATCGCAGGGAAGGGCGGATTTTTCTTTTAACGACTGAATGATATATTCAAGCAGCAACGCTCCGATCTGGTTGCCGGAGAGCATTGAAAATCCGTTTTTCGAGCGCGCGCTGACACCCAGACGGTCGCTGTCGGGGTCGGTCGCTATAAACACGTCG
>JAGAFQ010000008.1 GCA_017612495.1 Clostridia bacterium | reverse complement strand
TGCCGCTTCCGAAATCGACGTCGGAAATATAAATTCCCGAAACGTTTTCGTTTTCTTCAAGCTTTGAAAATACCGCCTGCGCATCGCCGAGATGCGAAAGCGTGCCTGCGCATTTGATAATATCATCCGCTATCGACTTATATATACCGTTGTCTTTGCCGAGCGCCGAAACGTATTTCGGCATCGACACGACGACCTCTTTTGTCGGAAACTCGCAAAGCAGCATTTCAAAAATGCCCTCGATGTCCTCCGTTTCAAGATTTTGACAGCTGATGAGCGCTACGGGAACGGCATATTTTTCTTCAAGTGAATATGCTGTCTGCTTTGCCCTCTCGCTTTCGGGCTCTGCCGAATTCAGCACGATGACAAACGGCTTGTTCTGCGCTTTCATCTCCTCAATAACAGCCGTCTCCGCCTCAATATAGTTTTCTCTTGCGATATCGCAGATAGTGCCGTCGCTCGTTATCACGATACCGACGGTCGCGTGGTCGCGTATCACCTTTTGAGTGCCCATCTTCGCGGCATCCTCAAACGGCATCGGATCTTTTGACCAGGGCGTATTCACCATTCTGACGTTCCCGTCTTCATAGTTGCCCACGGCATCCGAAACAAGATATCCCACGCAGTCAACGAGTCTGCAGCCGAATCTCGCGCCGTTTTTCATATGTACCGTCACACTTTCGGTCGGCACGAATTTCGGCTCCGTCGTCATAACCGTCTTGCCGCCGCCGCTTTGCGGCATCTCGTCAAGTGCGCGGCTCCTGTCGTGATCGTTGTCTATCTCCGGCAAAATAAAATTTTCCATAAACTTTTTTATAAAGGTGGATTTTCCCGTGCGGACGGGGCCGACGACGCCTATATAAATATTTCCGTTACATCTTTTTGCGATATCCTCATATATGTTTGCCCTTTCGGCCATATCGATGTTCCTCCGTATGCGAACTCTATTTGTATAAAAGTATTCGCAAAAAGACACGAATATGACAAAACGGATCTCGAAAAATCAAGATCCGTTTATCGTTTTATTTATATAAGTCGAGTGAATATCCGTTTGCTCTGAAATCGTCGATAACGTCGCTGAGGATCGCGGTGTTGGTCTTTGAGACCGCGTGGAGCAAATATACGGCACCGTTATGCGCCGAATTTGTCACCGTGCCGAATGCCGTGGAGACTGCCGGCTGATTGTCTGTTTCCCAGTCAACGTACGCAAAGCTCCAAAGCACCGTGGTATATCCGAGCGATTCCGTTATTGCCAGAGTCCTCTCGGAATACTGTCCCATCGGCGGACGGAACAGATCCATTTCATAATCGTATTTTTCTTTTATGTAATTATGCAGATCCATTATCTCCGAAACGCAGCTCTTATAGTCGAGTGTCGGCATGGATCTGTGGTGCATACTGTGGTTGCCGAGCACGTGTCCCTCGTCTATCATTCGCTTGATAAGCTCGGGTTGTTCGGTAACGTAATCATATGTAACGAAGAACACCGCCTTTACGTTCTTCTCTTTCAATACATCCAAGATCTGTGCGGTGTATCCGTTTTCATATCCCTCATCGAATGTGAGATATATCCGTTTTTCCGAATCGGGCATTATCGCGTGAGCCGTATATTTTCCGTATTTGTTTTCAAAGCCGACGGCGCCGCTCGGACGCGGATCTCCGTTTTGACCGTAGCCCTGCCCGTAACCCGAAAGTTCGTTTGAAAGCGCCAAAACGTCACTTTCTGAATATTTTTTGTACGTTTCGCTTGAAAGTCTGCATACCGAATGTTTATAAAAATCGGGCCTCGAAAGCAAAGCTTCCTCCGAAAGTCCCAAATCGGGAATGTGAGCGTCTATGTTCTCCGCATTCAGAAAGTCAAAATCTTTTTCGGGCAAACAGCCTGCACGTTTTATCGAGCAGGCGGTAAATGTGAAAATAATGAGAGCGCAAAGCAAAAAAGCGTATAACTGCCTTTTATATTTCACTGTCTCATCTCCTTACATAATATCCAAAAGTTCAATGATATCGTCTCCTATATAGTCGGGTTTCGTCTTTTCGATAAGCGTTTCTCTGTCAAAAGAGGTCGTCACGGCAAAACTTGCCATATTCGCATTGTGCGCAGCCAAAATCCCGTTTACCGCATCTTCAACTACGATGCAGTTTTCGGGCTCGGCACCCACATTTTTTGCGGCGAGCAGAAAAATATCGGGAAAAGGCTTTTTTCTTTTGACGTCGCTTCCCGTCAAAACCGCATCAAAATAGTCGCGATCAAAGCCTATCGAGCGCAGATTGTATTTGACCTTGACGGCATCGGCACTTGAACACACCGCCATTTTGACTCCGCTTTTTTTGAGCGTCTCAAATACCTTTTTCACATTCGGAAAGGCAATGGAGTGCTTCTCTATCATCTCTCCGTATATTTCATAGGCTCTGTCTTTCATTTCAAGCTCATATTTAAGACCGTATTTTTCGGCAACGCATCCGACGAACTTATCTTCTCCCGCGCCGATATACGGCACGAAATCTTCGTGCACGGCAGACGCGCCCCATTCAGAAAGCGCCGCTATCGCCGCCGATGCCATTGTATATTCCGAATCCACCAAAACTCCGTCCATATCAAAAAGGACCGCTTCAAATTTCATTATATGTCTTCAAAACCTCATTTTTGCAAGTTACAATCAGTATTATAGCACATTTTTCGACAAAAAGCACACATTTTGCATCAATCGAGCAAAAATCTCTCACCGGCGACAAAATCGTATGTGAATATCTTATGATATTCGGCAAAGACCTTTGCATCATCCGATATATCCATGTGCAGTCTTATGTTATAGTTAGGCAATAAGTCATAATAATCGCGCAAGAAATTCATATATGCGCTCGCCGGAAAATGAAGAAGCTCGAACACGCCGTTCATAAGATTATATGAGGCTATCTCATTGCCACTTCCCGACTTTAACATTTTTCCGTTTCCGATATCAAAATTCGAATATACCAAGAAAGGAGTCGAATAGATCTTTTTATAGTCTTCCGTATCCCACTTGCCGACCATTCCGCTTTCTTGATATGCTCCGAAATTAGAGCCGAGCGTCGGCAAATGGTCGCCGAACCATATAAGAACGGTGTCTTTGCCGCGCTTATCTATATAGTCGCAAAGCTCCGCAAGCGCAAAATCGGCGTCAAGAACACCGGTGACATAGTTTGCGACCGTTTCGGAAAGCTCGTCATCGAAATTTTCGTTTTCACATATTACCGACGGCTTATCGAATTTATCGGCGTATGGCTGATGGTTTTCCATACTGATACCGAATATGAATTTGCTCTTGTCGGCGTCGGCATCAAGATAATACGTCAGCGCGTCGATAAACGTTTCATCCGAGATCTGATTGCCGCGGACTTTGATATCAATAATGCCGTCGTCTTCGAGCGCATGGAATTCATCCTCGAAGATAAGAGTATCAATGCCGATGTGCGGATAGGCGTCTTTTCTGCAATAAAAACTCGACGTGTACGGGTGCAGCGCCATTGTTTCATATCCCATATCGCAAAGAGCGGATATGTAACTCGGCATATCCTCGTTTATATACTGAAACGGCACCGAGCCTGCCGGCAAATAGTCCGTTGTAAGTCCCGTGAGCACTTCGAATTCGGGCCTTACCGTACCGCCGCCGAAGCCCGTCGTATAGAATTTGCCGAAGATCGTACCGTCTCTTTTACAAATTTCACGGTAGTTTGAAAGCGGATCGACCTCGTTGCCGGTGGATACGTCATAATATTTCGTGCCGCAAAGCAATGCGGGATCCCAAAAGCTTTCGGAAAGCACCAAAATTATATCGGGCGTCTTTTCATTCGTGCCTGCCGTATCGGAATATTTATTTATCATTTCAGAAACGGTCTTTTCGGAATAATTTTCAGGTTCCTCGATATTTGCGGATAAAACGTTTATCGAAAATGCGCCGATAAAACCGTTTGCTTTATAGTTCGAATTTTGCAGCGCCATATCTTCAAGGCGAAGAGAGTTGCGGTTAAGAAGCTTCTGTGCCCTTTGCGGAGTCGATACCGAGATAAAGCACAAGACGGCGATCAATACGGAGATCGGTATACGCAAATACCATTTGAGCGGTATTTTCGCATCCGAAAACAAAAGAGGCAGACTCAAAAGGAGTCCGAAACCGATCAAGGCGATAAATATTATCGGGTACGGCACGGTGATAAAATTCAAAAGCTCACCGACGTTTCCCGTCTGCTCTAAAATATCCCACGGATATAAATAGTCGCCCGTCATTGAAAATTTAAGATAGTTGACAGTCGATATCGCGCCGAAAAACGCAACGTATATAAGCGCCGAATAAAAGCCTTTTTTAACTATGAGCAAGACCAAAGCCCAGATGATATACAGTAAAACAAGATCAAAAATGACGGCAGATGTGCGATTTACAATAAAATTCATAAGGCTTCTCTTTGACGAAAAGTGAATGTATTCCGTCATAAGAAAAACGTAGATCGGCAAAAAAGCCACAATGCACCAGGAGAGCACGTCATTTATTATACGTACGGCTTTTGAGTTGCCTTTATAAAGAGGCTTTAACGGAGTTATTAAGTTTTTCAAAAAGGCTTTTATCAAAATCATCATCTCCGATAATTAACTGCGATGTCAATTATATCACAGAATAGGGGCCGATTCAAGCAATAAAAAAAGCCATCCTGTCGGATGACTTTTCTGTGCGGTAATGCACATAAAAAACTGAATAAAGTAAAGATGCAAACGAAACAAAACAAAACTCAAATCTTGAATGCAAAAGCAGTTCAAGCCCTCGGTCTATTAGTATCGGTCAGCTAAACACATTACTGTGCTTACACCTCCGACCTATCAAACTCATAGTCTATAAGTGACCTTACCAGTTTGAAACTGTGGGATATCTTATCTTGAGGTGTGCTTCACGCTTAGATGCCTTCAGCGTTTATCAATACCGCACGCGGCTACCCAGCTATGCCCTTGGCAGAACAACTGGTGCACAGGAGGTACGTCCGACCCGGTCCTCTCGTACTAAGGTCAGCTCCTCTCAAATATCCAACGCCCACGACAGATAGGGAC